>DATHWI010000120.1 GCA_035460805.1 Verrucomicrobiia bacterium
TGGATGAGATGGAGTGTTTTGGCCGCCTTCATGGGGCCGGTATGCACAGTGAGGAGGTGGCGGTACTTCTTTGCAGGCATGGGGGTTGGTTACTTTTTTCAGCATAGCCCATCCATAAGAAAAAAGTGCTGAATATAAAAAGCCTCCAGACTGGTTAGTCCGGAGGCGGTGGGGTGTTCTGCAAATATTCCAGGAACTCCACGGGGAACTCGTTGAGAAGGCAATGGATACCCGCCCGGTTGTAGGTAGGGATCATGCGGAATGGCCCTCCCACATGGTACACACGCTTGCGCCCGAGCAGCTTGTTAAGGAGCTCGGAGAGTTGACCCTCCCCGCCCGTCACAATGGTGCGCCCATCCTCCAATTGCATAAAGCCAAGGGAGAGCGGGACGCGGAGCGGCCGTGGCATGATATGCATGATCACGCCCGCCTTTTCGCACTGCTCCCGGATCTGCTTGAAATGTTTCTCGCGGAAGGCGGGGGTTACCCGCACTATCTTCTTCCCGGAGACTACAGGAACGTACCGGTAGTCTATGAAGAGGTGAAGCGAACCGTCCTTTGCCTCCAAGAGGCCCATAGAACGGTCCAGATGGTCATCCCAGATGTAGCCGGGGTCATCCCCCCTATTAACGTACATGAGGTTGTTGGGGACTTGGATGACGGTAAGCCCCGCCTCCTGCAGGTCCTTGTGGTACGGGTAGGTCTCACAACCCTCCCCCGAATGAAAGGACATGAAGGTGGGGACAACTGCCACATGCTTGCGAATGTGAATCCTCCCACCCTCGCCTAGTGGCGAACGTTTCAGCCTGTACTTCCCAATTTTGTCGGGAAGAGGCCCCAGGTTAGCCGCAGTATTCACGAGGATGGTCTCATTGGGCAGCACCACCGCCAAGTCGCGGGGGTACAGCGCATGGGAACCGCTCTTCTCCAAGGCGGGAACGGGCAGCCACCGGTCTGGGCTGGCAATCTCATCGATAAGCTTCACCAGCCTGGGGTAGAGCCGTCGTTCACATATCCGCAGTATGGAAAAGTCGACACCAAATTCGTGCAGGGTGGAACTTAACGAAGCGTACTCCGCCATTTTCCTTCCAAGGACACGGGGAAAGGTACTAAGCCGATTCCAGTTCTTTTCGTAAAGCTCCTGCTGTCCGGCAGGCCACCACGGGAACACGGAGGGATCCATGCCGTAAATGGGGGTTCCAAGTACTAGTTTTTTATCCGTCAAAGTGCACTCCTGCCGCAGGTTGCGAGCAAGGAAGATATATCAAAAAATGAGGCTCTGGTAAAGGATAATGGAAACCCATCCCTAGTACTCAACCTAAAAACCGTACTATGATTACTAGGTATACCCTTTAAGTTGCCTCCATGGCCCAACCCGACCTCCACGCGCATGAGGGAAAACTCAGCCGTAGGCGTGAGATAATCACCAGCTACAAAGCCCGCTCCGACGCCCGCCGGACCGTTTGGGAACGCACGGCAGACATGCTCACTTCCCGCTTTGGCACCGTGGCCTTCCTTACGCTCAACGCAATTTGGTTTATTGTTTGGGTACTGTGGAATACAGGCATGGCGGGAATGACTCCTTTTGACCCCTACCCATTTGGTTTCCTGACGATGGTGGTCTCCCTTGAAGCCATCTTCCTGGCGATCATCGTCCTCATTTCCCAGAACCGTGCGGCGCACATTGCCGATATGCGGGAAGAGATTGAGCTGCAGGTCAGCATGATTGCCGAAGAGGAAATTACCAAGATCATGAACATGCTCTGCATGCTCCTGGACAAGCACGGTATCGATATCTCCCATGACCCAGAGCTGACGCGCATGCTTAAGCCCATCAAGAACAGTGAGATTGAACGGCGGATAGAAGACGAGCTGCACCAATAGAAAAAGGCCTCTCAGAGGCCTTTTTTTGATTCCCACACCTTGACATAACCCTTACTTCCCGATACTCTGCGCCCACTCACCTGTTACGCCCTTGAGGCTGAAGGATGGGAGGAATAGAATGTTCAACTTTTTCAAAAGAAGAGAGGATGAACCCAGCGAGAGGGACATCGAGAGAGCAAGCAACCAGGCGCCCACCATCAAACTGGTGGATGCCATATTGCAAGAGGCCGTTGCCATCAGGGCCACGCACATTTACTTAGTGACCGTCGCGTCAACCCCACCTAGTCAGCGGGACTACCGGTGCGTTTCCGTCGAGTTTGGCTGCGCAGACAGCCGGCTCGATGGCATGACCATTCCCGCCAGCCTCGGCCCCACTATCCTGGGGAGGCTCCGTGTCTTGCGGGACAACCCAGCAGAGCGAAGCGCGATACTGCGGGTCGGCCAACCGGAAGCAACCTACGAGGTGGCCCTCACGGAGGACAAGTACCCCGTGACCATCACCCTCACGCCCGCGAAGGAGTGGAAGAAGGCTAGCTTCCAGGTTGCCTACGAAGCCATCGAGGCAGCAGCGGCAGCTGGGTCCCATGTGGCAGTAGCTCCCCTAACGAAGCTCAGTGTCACCGACAGCGAGGAAGAGCGCAAAATCCTCGGCGAGATTGCCTCACCTGAGCTTTGGCGCCACCTCAGCTCCTTGGACAAGGAGACGTTGGCCGCAGACTGGTGGTTCGCTCGTGAGTACGAGAAGTGCATCATTGCCGCCAGCATCAAGCTGGGCGACGGTGGGGAGCCTACCCTCCTCAACTGCATCGTGGTCAACCGCGAGTAACCCGTTGCACACCCAAAGAGAGCCCCGTGGCTCTCTTTTTTCAATAGGAAAAGGCGCCCCGTGAGGCGCCTTTCTTACTCTTTGCTCCGATCGCGTGAGCGGTCGGTGCGGAGATCTTCCTTGGTCTGCAGGCGGATGTCATAGACACCACCCTCGTCCTTTGTCCGTTCGCAGTACTGGTCGTAGGCAGTTTTTGCCGCCTCGCGGGTAGGGTGTCCCCCTATCCAGACAAGCGACTCGCCGTCCGCAGAACTGTACGTTACGTCGTAGACGTACCAAAGCATCTGACCATCGTTCATTACTGTCCTCCTGTTTACCCAGGAGAAGCAGTAACTACTGACGCTTTCTCTTTCCTAAGTTAACAGGCGGATGGTAGCACTTTTGCTCCCAACTGTCAATTAGTATTTGGCTCCCAGAGGCTCATAAACAAGCTCTCCATGCTTGCCACAATGGACTGGTGCTTAATCATCACCACTAACGGTGGCGTACCTGAAAACAAATAAAGCTTGTTCCCCATAATCCAAAGGGAGGCATCAAAGTCGACACCCTCTGGCAGCTGGCGGAGCTCAATCCGCTGTTTGGCCAGCTTCTGCGGGTCAACGTCGCCCACACTCCCCGCAGGAACAAGGGTCTTGGTGGAAATGCCGCGCCGGTCTTTCATGTTGAGCATGGCGTAGTAGTACTCGTCGCTGAGGACTTTTTGGTAGTTCCCGCTGAGTGGCGAGTCTATGGTCAGAATTTCATCACCTTTTTTGAGGGTGGCAATCTCCCGCTCAATAAAACTACGGATCGCATCGCGCGTATCCAACACCTTTACCGCAGGTACTGCAGAATCTGCCCGGTACATGTCGGTCAAGAGCAGGTTCAAATGGTCAGCAACCACCAACTTAGCCTCCAGAGTTTCCTTAAGGACATTGGGCGATTCGACCCAATAAGAAATAACCCCCTTGTACTTATTGGCACTGACAAAGCCCCCTTCCTCGAGCCGGGAAAGGATGCTGATGACAGTAGTCCGGGACAGGTCCACCTTCTTGGCTACTACACTGGCCTTTGCTTCACCAAGGGTAGTAAGGGCGGCATACACCTTGGCCTCGTTTTTACTGAGGCCTAATTCCCTCAACGTGCTGCGTAGTTTTTCCATAAGGATAGCAAGATAGTGTCGAATATTATCGACAGTAAAATACTCCTTTTACAGGTTTATGTCTAGTTATTTTAAGAAAATAAATTCTTTTTAAGATTTTCTTCTTCAGAAAACAGATCATCGAAGCGTAATCGGTCTTTGACAACCTGTCCTAAGGAAATCATGAAAACTAACTACCTGTTCCCTGGAACCTTCTCTCCCCCAACCTATGGGCACGCCGCCTTAGTCAGCGAAGCTGCACAACACCTTCCCCACCTCACCGTTGTCTGTTCAGAAAACCCCACCAAGTCCGCCTCCTGGTTCACCCCAGAAGAGGCGGTAGGGCTCTGGCAGGCTTACTCCCTGCCCCGCAATGTTTCCATCACTACGCTTGCTGCCATCAGGCAGGAAAAGCTTAACCCCCGGTCAATTGTGATGGTCCGCGGGATCCGCGACGAATCTGATGTCGAAGCAGAGCGCGGCGTCATGCAGTACAACCGGGAGCACTTTGGCATTACCAAGTTCCTCTACCTGCACTGTGCGCCAGAGTTTGCCGATGTCTCCTCTTCCAGTGCACGCGTTGCCGCTGAAGGACTGGATTTCACCACGCTTGCCCATCTGTGCTCTCCCCTAGTAGTAACCAAGCTCCTGGAGCACACACTGGGAATAGCCAACCTTTTCCTGGTTGTGGGGAAGCCGGGAAGTGGGAAATCAACCCTTCTCACGGAGTTCTGTTCCCAGTACCCGGAGGCCGTCCGTATTACCACTGACGGATTCAACCACACTCTCCGGCCACTCCTGGAGGCGGCCTTCCCCGGCAAGGAACTGCTTGCCGTAGCAAAGGACCAAGAAGCCGCCCTTATTGCGGCTATCAAGGAGCCGTGGCTTGCCCTCCTCCGCGAGGAGCTTCTCAAGTGCAAGGGTATGAGCCATGTGTTTGTAGAGGCAGCTTATGGTTTGCAACCCAATAAGGAGCTCTTCCGTCTCTTAGGCGGCAAGGCTATCTACGTTGGCTGCACTACCCGGCGCTGCACTGCGCGCAACCACAAGCGAGGGACACCGGAACTCCTTCCCTTCGTTCCCCGTATTCCTGGTTGGGCGGCTTCCAAGCAGATTGCCCAGCGGCACAACCTTTCCCTTGCCCGTGTCTCTACAGACACCGGCCTTGACCAGAGCATTGCCCAACTGGAGGCCATACTCAGGAGATAACATGTACCCACTTTCGTTTGTCCCGTTCGTACTTGGACACTTAACTGCAGACTACCTGCTCCAACCCAGGGCCATGGCACTGCAAAAGTCAGCCAAGGGGCTCAAGGGCTTTGGCTGGTGCACACTTCACTGTGCGGTCTACACACTATGTATCTGCGCATTCGTACAGTTCTGGAACCCGGTCTTCGTTGCCTTGGTGTACTTTACCCACTACGCAGTGGACCGCTACTCCCTGGCCACCTATTGGCTCCGGCTCATTCAGGGGCGGGACATCTCAGCGGCCCACTTGGACACAACCAGTGCCCACCGGGAGATAGACATCTCCTTTGCCTGCCTGGTCTACGCAGTTACCGACAACACCATCCACCTCATTACCCTTTGGATACTTATGAGGATGTTTGCCTAACCCCTAGGGATCACGCACGTGGTCCCTTTTTCATTTCTTGGCAGCATCCCAAAGCGCATCAAACAATGCGGTGTAATTTGCTGCCAAGTTGCGGTTAGTAAGCTTAATGCCGGACAAGTCCCCTTCCCGTAGGGAGAGAATGACCACTACGTCGCCTAAACTATATTGGGCAAAAGCAGTGACTGCATTCTTTTGGGTTAGGTATTTGGTTTGTGTATTTTTTCTTTGGGCATAGTAAGCCGCCTTGCCCCTCTCCAACGGCGAGCCATTCACCAATAGTTTGGTAGCAAGGTTCTTTTCTTGCTTCAACCGGGCAACCCGCTGCTTCCACGCATCTTCAAAGACAAAGGCCCAAGTAGGAGACCAAACAAACTCATCCCGAATGAGCCTGAGTTCCGCGCCCTCAGGCGCTTGGCGCAGCATCTCCAAATAGGTACGCTTCAGCCCCTCCTGCCCCTCAAAGAAGATGGCCTGCGGCACCAGGTTGTCGTTCTTACTGAGTGATTCAATTGCTACCTGGAGGCCGTTAAGCAGGCTGACGCGCCCATTGGCCCGCTCCTGCTCGGTTTTCACAAACTGCTCCAAAGAATCGTACCCAAGCGCCTCGAACTGCTTAACATCGTTCTTATATGTTGTACCTACCAAGCCTTTGGCAATGAGGGAGCTTAAAGTGGTGTACACACTGCTGCGCGACAAGCCGAGGCGCTTGGCAACCACAGTTGCGCTGCTTGGTGAGTGCTCGAGCAATACCGCTAAAACCTTTGCCTCGTAGTCACCAAGCCCCAAGGCCTGCAAGTTGGAAGGGAGTTGAGTATCCATATCTGTTGTCGTTTACGTACGACAGATTGTACACTTCACTTTCTCCTTTTACAATCGGGGCAGGCCTAAGGGCTGTAACGGAGGTTCCTATGAGTCCCCTGAATGTACTGCGTGCCATTGAGCAGGAGCTCCCCCTCCTTCTCCAAGACGAAACCAAGTGGAAGGGCGTTGATGTCACTTACCACCCTCCCCGGGTAGAGCGACTCTGGCAACAATGGGGCAGCTACCGCATCTACCTGCACCGGGTTCATCCCTGCACAGAGGAAGAGGCCCTGCTTCACCCACACCCTTGGCCGCAAGCCGTCAAGGTATTGAGTGGGAGATATGAGATGGGCATTGGCGTAAGCCCGGACCTTATAGCGCCACCCATTGTCTGCCGGACTACTACTGAGGGGGTGTTTGAATATGAGATGGACCACCCACACGGGTGGCACTATGTCCGGCCACTTGAAGGGTCCAGCATGTCCATCATGGTGACCCTTCAGCCATGGGAACGCGAAGTCATTAAAAGCTCCAACCCACTTCCAGAACTGGGAACAGCGAACCGGGCAGAGCTCTTCCAGTTCTTTCGTGAACGGTACCCAGCCTAGTGCCTTTTCCATACCCCTCTCTGAGGGGTATTTTTCTATTAAAAAAGGACCCAGCAGATTTGCTGGGTCCCATTATGTGTTCCGGACTAGTCCGGTTAGTTCCCCTTGACCTTGGTCAACAGGAGGACGGTTTGGCCGTCCTCCAGGACCGTGTCTTTGCCCACGGGGGTCGTGTTCACGCGGAGCTGAAAGCCCTCTGCGTTTTGGAGTTGCGCCGACTTGAGGGCGTCGGCAACGGTTGAACCGGCAGGCAGTGCGATGGACTTGATTTGACCAGGCACTTTGCCGATTTTGATGGTGATTGTTTTGCTACTATCCTGCGCCATTTCTTACAAACTCCTCCCCATAATGAATGAGGACCTCAACCCGAAAATGATTTCGTGCTCGGGCACGTCCTCACTCTTACCTTGATCGTGGGCGAACCAGCGCATGAGCTGCCAGACTGCGAGTCCGGAAACAATCTCTGCGCTCGGCCCGACCGAAATGTTCGTGCCGCAAGCGGCAACTTCGACGCCGGCTTCGGCATCGTCGTAGAGCGTCTCTTCCCACATGCGGACATGCTGGATTTGAAACGGGACGATGCTATAGATCCGACCGTTGTCGGTACCCATGCGCGTCTCAATCATGAGGGAAACATGGGGCTTCAGCTTGATGGCCTTGCCCCAGATCTCCTTTCGGGAACGCATGGTGTCCGTCATGAGGAACACCACGTTGCCCAACTGCTTGCTGCCGTCGGCCGCAAACGGATACTGCGTAATTACGGTACCCGTGCTGCGCTTGACGATCTCCGCAAGGGCCTCGACTTTGAGCTGACCGATATGGGCAGTGTCATACACCTGGTTGGCGATGTTATGCTCTTCGATCTTGTCAAAGTCCCAGACGTGAATGTTCTGAATGCCTAGCTTGGCCAGGCTCAGGACCACACGGCTGCCAGTGGCGCCGGCGCCGATTACATCGACGCGACGCTCACCAAAGGCCTCGGGCGAGAAGATTTCGCGGTGGCTAGAGGCATCAACCACGGCCGCCTGCCCTCCTTTTCTGCTGCTTTGTCACCCGTGCGACTACCGGCGGCTTGCCAGGAGGTGTAATCGGGTTTCTCAGGCTGCCCGGCCCAGAGTGGTCATGTTCAAAGTCTTCTTCTGTGAATTGATTTTCCAGCCCCTCCTTGGTGCCCACGACGATACGGCTTCCCCTGGAGGGAACGTATACGGGAGGCGGAGGTGGCTTTGACACCGTGACCTTGTCGAAGAACTCTTGCTCGATACCCGCGCGGAAGTCATCCATCACGGGTTCGTAGATCATCCACGGAAGTTCTGTGATCCGGTACCCATGGTCGTAGTGGTAGAGGGCAAACGAGGCCTTCCCTTGCTTGTTGAAGATGCCCCGGATAAACCAGGGAGCATCACCACCCGCAAAGACGCCCATCTGCTTCTCGTCCTGACCCGAGGCCACGGTGTCCATATTCACATGGGAATGCCCCCAGAAACGGAGATTGTTGAGGATCTCCAGTCCGTTGGTATCGCCATGCTTATCCAGGACCTCCATGGTGAACTCGGCCAGCCCCTCCTCGTCAATCTCGGTGGAGCTGTGGTTGACCTCCTGTTTGAAGAGGAAGACGTCGGTGATCAGGAAGTTTCTGCCTTTCTGAATCACCGTACCCAACCACCCCACTTCCATGGGGGCAATGTCCACGTAGTGCGCCATCTTGCTGTAGGCCTCTCGGCTGATCAGTATGATGGGCACAGTGGCAATGACGTCAATTTTGGGCTGGGTGGCGAACGGCGAGAAGCCGCGGACCGCCCCCAATACCCCTGCTAGAAATGCTTGCATATCAGGCTCCTTGCACCTTCTCCTGCGGTTGTTCCTTGGCTTTTGGCCAAGAAGTAATGGTCGGTCCCCACGCCTCATTTGCGTCCACCACATTTACCGATTGGACGAACTCGATGGCGAGGATGGCAACGGTTGAGAACTCGTAACGGGCTATGAGGTCCGGCAAAACTTGCTTGAGGTTACCCAAGCACGCTTCCCCGCTCTCTTGCACGTGAGGGGCATTCATCTTGGGTAGGTAGGCATCCACACGACGGGTCGTATTGAACCACCGGACCAGGCCTGAAAGCTGAATCTCGATCTTGAATTCACCAATTTCGTACACAATGTCGGTACGAGGATCGGTGCAGAACAGCGTGTTGGTATACACGAAGATCCTATCTTGAAGGGATTCCACGCGGCGGACCTGAGGAATACTGAGGAGGTTGTTAAACTCCTTGGCAAAGTACGTTGCGGTTTCGGATTCGGTTACCCTCATCCCCTGCAACTTGCCATGTTCAAGGTCAAGCTTGCGAATGGCATCCACCAGTTGGCTTTGCAAGCTTTTGACTTGGTCATCCAACTGGTTTACTACCCTCTCTCCCTTGTCGATTTCCCCCTTGCGCCCCGCCATGCAGCGGGTAATGTAGCCCTCGCGGTCACGCTCCAGAAAGGCGGCGTCGCGCTCCTTGGGTGTCATTTTCAGAAGCTTTGCGGCTTCCTGGAATGTTCGCTCCAAGATCTTCGCCTCGTTCGTGCCGCCCTCGTATGACGCGTTGTGGTGGACGTAGAGGATTCTCTCTTCCACCAACTCGCCAACAGCCCAACCAGTCTCCTGGTCGGTAATGGCGAGTCCGCGCCCAGAGGGCAGGAATGCGTTGTTGCGATGCGTAACCCCAAATCCCCACATCCGGTTAGGTGCCTGGTTGGACGCCCCTTCTTGAGGTGACCCCCAGAGCACAACGTGGAACAGGCTGTCTTCCTCGGGGTAGTACGTTTCCGCACGCCTCCCATGAAGGACAATATCCCTTTTGGTGAAGGGTGCTAGGTGCTCACGAAGCTGCGTGATCACCCTGTCGCTGTTCGTCTCCGATCTCCAGATAGACGCCGTGATGGACTGGTAGCCCACCTGCTTCTTGAGCGCGGCGTCACTGAGCTTTCGCAACAGCAATACCTGGTCCAAAATCTGCTTGAAGATCCGGGCCTCTCGGACCGAACCGCTGTAAGCCAGGTTATGGAAGATGTAGAGGTCGTTTTTGCCTACCAACTCCGCCACTGGCCAGCCTGAGTTAGGCTCCAGGATTACCACGCCCGTTTTACTGGGCGGGAAGGGGAACCGTTGGTAGTCGACTTCGTCGCCCCAGAGCGTCCGGGGCGTTGTCTTACCTTCTAGGTATCTCCCCCTGGGGGCAGACCAAAGGTAAATGTTGAGCCGACTCTTCTCCTTGATGGGTGCTTGCGCGTTCCCTTCTAGGTCTCGGATCGTCACGTTCACCTTAAGCTCAGGCAGAAGCCCTTTCAGCACGCGAACCAGAGGTTCGCCCACTGAGCCTCCAAGGCCTGCAAGTTGAATGTCGTACGGGGAGTTTTCGGGCTTTTGGCCTGCAGCCTCCGGTTCAAGCGTTACGTTCATCACACCATCCCATGTTGTTGCTTTTCTTCTCTCCTCGACTTCGCGGAGACCCAGAAGCGCAAGCGCCTGTGGGTACACCCCTTCGTCTACTAAGATCCCTTTTTCACCATCAAGGTCGAGGTCGCACCAATTAAGGCCGGCCATGTCGAGCTTTTCTCGTTGATCCCCGGTCATACCGGGAAGAAAGTAATTGAGCATTTCGTTCCTCGGCGACTTTTAGGATCGCCTCATATATCGAATTTTCAGGGTTCACCCCTCTTACCCTTACGGGTTCGGGATGGTCTCGGCGGAAATCCGCGGTGAGAATTCTTTCCCTGAACCATTTGGTTCAGGGAGAGTCACTCAACACGAGTGGCAAGCTAACCCACTGCCACGGATGACGGCAGGTAGCCATGCTGCGCGAGGCGGTCGCCCATTGCGACGTATGCCTCCTCAGGGGCAGGAACGGTTCCCAACCCATCCACGTACCGGTTGAACATGCAGAACGCAGCGGCAATCAGTACGGTGTGGTGGATATCGTCGTCGCTTGCGCCGTTGGCACGTGCACTGGCGACCGACTCTTCATCCACCTGCTTCCCACTTACACGCACCCTGTCAGCCAGGGCGAGCAAAGAAAGGAGCTTGGGAGTGGCACCGTGCATTCCCATGCTGTCCAAGACTTGGTCCACAGAGGGAATCCCTTCGGGGCTAAGGCTGCGTGCAGCGGCGGCGTGGGAGTCCGAGCAAAACCGGCAACCGTTTCCTTGGGAAACGTAGGCGGCAATAATCTCTCGCTCTTCTGGCGTCAGGGACGAAGGGCCGCGCAGGAGAACCTGCGCAAGGCCGGAAAGGGCTGCTCCCGTCTCGGGATACTGCGCCATTGGGCCCATAATGCCGGGCAGATCTGGAGGTAATGTAATGTGCGGCAAACGTGTTTCTCCTATTGCTCCCTATAAATGAGCTCCTCCCTTATACCAGAAACCTGGGATTAGTCAAGGTATATAGGCTTTGGTACTTGATTTTTCTTCTATATTGTGCTAAGATTCGCCCATCCTAATGTGACGGCACTTGAAAACCCGTGTTTCAGACACACCGCTAGGTGGCCGCTTCATTGGCTCAGGTCAAAAGGTGAGAATGAATTCTACAATGGATCCGCAAAGACATGCGGGCTTTGTCATAGGATCAGACCAGGCACAACAAGGTGACAATGTCACCGTCTGGAAGGTCCGCGTCAAAGACCCCCAA
The DNA here is from genome assembly GCA_035460805.1 of Verrucomicrobiia bacterium. NCBI lineage: Bacteria > Pseudomonadati > Verrucomicrobiota > Verrucomicrobiia > Verrucomicrobiia bacterium. The sequence goes on from DATHWI010000120.1 coordinate 11,518, forward strand.
AGTTCATTTGATGGAGAAAAGCTCGTTGTCGCATCCGTGCACAACGGCCTCTCCTTAGCCAAAGGGCTAAACGTTCATTTTGCCATCGGCTCTGTCGATGGCGCCCGAGGTCAAAAGGAGCCTAGAGCGGTAGATGTCCGCCTCTCGGAACCAAAACCTCCCAGGTCAAAAGGTCAGGTGTAAAGAAAAAATGCCAACAGCAGTCGCTGAAAAAAATCGTATTTCCCCCTCTACGGGGCAACCAGTCGTCGTGTACCGGGACCTTCTCAAGGAAGGGGTGCGGATGACCATTACCGAACCTGGAAATGATCGAATTGGTCAGGTGGGAACGCTCGCCGGATCAATCGATCCTGAAGGTTACGCAACCATCCTGTTCGATGATGGCGACGCCGAAGACTTCAAGGTCATCCCAGACCAGGCCTCGGTAGTCCCTACCGCCAACCCCCTCGTCGAAGGAAGAGTTAGTCTCTCCCTGGACGAAGAAGTGGTGGTGATAGATATCACCGAAGGTTTCTATGGTGAGATCGGCACCGTGGTCCAGGAAGAGGATGGCGGAAATGTCGTTGTGCTTTTTGCCGACGAAACAACCGACTTCTTCTCTGTCAGACCTCGTGAAAACGAGTTGTTGGGTGCCAAGCTGTTTGAGGAGATCTCTAGCGAGACTCCCAAGCGAGGCAAGAAGGAGCCGGCATCGGCCGCCGCCCCTCAAACCAAACCCATCAAGCGCTTGCGGGCACCCCGAACGGCACGGCCTCTTCCCGAGGTCCTCGCCGTCGAGGCGTTCAAAGCCAATGGCAGTGACCCGCGTCTTTTGGACATAGGTTCTGTCCTCTCTCAATACATCGAGGACAAGGGCTTTGACCCCGGCGCGGTCATCTCCCTTTCCCGGTCTGGCAACTTTGGCCTGCTTCTCAGCGGCCTAGTTGCCCGGCTCGACAGCAATGCTGGCGGTGCATTCAACCAGATGAGCGTGCTGGCCAATTACAACGGCGAGCGCTTTCATCTCCTCAGAAAACAGGCACCCCTGGGCAGCTACCGTGGTACGCATATCCAAAATGCGCGTATCGACCGGGCACTGACCAGCAACCCCGAACTGCGGCGGCCAAAGTGGTTCTTCGGACAGGGTACTTCAACCATCCTCCGTCCGGATATCACCAATGTACGGCTTCCAGACGAAGTTCGCGCCATCCCCATCGCCATCATTGGCTACGGGGCAAGCGGTATCTTGGCAGCCGAAACGCTCCGGCAACTTGGCTTCACCAACGTACGAGTCTACGAGAAGCGCGAAGCCCTTGGAATTTGGTCGCAAGCGAACGTTTCTGGTCGCTCGCGCAACAACCCCCGGGACATCGACTTCTTCACAAGACACGTCGACGCGGCGCCTGGAGACGGAGCGGAGGTATCAAGCTTCCTATCCGCCATCGCCGAGAACTCGCGATACAAGAGACTAAAGGTGGAAGTGACAGAGGTGATCCCGGGAGACCTGGACCATCAAGTCAAGTTCACCAACGGTGACTCGCAACGCTTCCCCATCGTCATAAATGCGATGGGGCTCGGCAAGCCGGTTCCCCTTTCTGACCCCGACCGTATGGTCACCGACGCATCCACCTCTGAGGCTGGCTCACGCTGGCAGCAGACGCTGGAGCGGAAGCAGGTGGAAGGAAAGCGGCTCATCTTCATCGGGCTTGGCAACTCCACTGCAGAGATGCTGCGCCAGGTGCACGATTTCATCGACGATGGGATCCAGGTGGACTACCGCATCCTCACCCACTACCCCGAAGACTCGGTGTCCAATCCGGACAACGTGGTCTTCCACAAGGGGCGCGAGTACCGCATCTTCCGAGATGTGTCGCGGCCGAACCTGGTCGACTACCAGGGTGACCTCCCCCAATCAAGAAGCGACTACTTTAGGGCGCTGCGCGATGGGAAGATCATCTCTGGCGTCCGACGCTGGACGGTGGATGGGGCGGGCAAGCTAGGCGCCTACAACGACGCCGACCGCCTCGTAGACGTGATCCCCTACGATCGCATCTACAGCCTTACCGGTTACAAGCACGACGAAGCCAGCCTCACCAAAATGGGCTGCGCTTACGACCGCGAAGACCGGTGTGCGCTGTTCGACTACGACGGCGAGATCACTGCCAACCCAACGGCAAAGGATCCAAAGAAGCGGATGCGGCGCGGCTACTACGGACTTGGGCCCATGCTCGAGACCCCGTATAACCCGAACGCAATCGTTATCCCTGGAACCCTCTTCCGGATGGGAGACATGGCCTTCAGCGTTATCATGCGCGCTGTCGAATACAACCTTGCCCAGACGGCACGGTAACCACCAGCATGGTCACTGGCCCCCGAGAATTCTCGGGGGCTTTTTCTATTAAAAAACTGCCGCACATTGGTGCGGCAGCTAGATTCCTGGGAAGGAGGGCACTGGTTCAGAAGGACTCGTATTCGGCTCTCACCTCTTCGAGACGGGTAACAAGGCTCAGGCCCTGCTCTTCCAAGCCTTTGAGCCGCGCTTGCAAGCGCTCTTTCTCCCGCTCCACGGCTTTATGCAAGCCATGCAGGGAATCCCATTCCCGCTTCAGCTCCTCCTTTGCCTCTCGGTGTTGGAGGGTCCGGTGCTGGGCTGCGTATTCTTCCAAGAGAACGGTCCCTAGGAATTCCTCAGCATCCATGTCGATGGGATCCAGGATGCCTTCATCCACGAGCTGGGAGGTCAGCGCCTGGAGGATGAAAGAGGAAGCGTCCTCTTGTTTCAGGACGGCGGCAATCTCGCGGTAGACCGTAGAGACCGGCACGCCCGTGGAGGCCACCTCTTCCAGCGTAGCGCAGAGCGCACGCAGCGCACTGCGCCGCCGGAGCATAGAGGAAAGCCGCTTGAGCAGCTTTTGCTCCGCATCCTGCTTTTGACCCTGTCGCTCCCGGAGGTTGGTAGACCCCTTTTTGGCGGCAGATGCCTTGCTTGAAGCCTGGTACTCATGGCGGACCATGTAGGCACAAGCCTCCGGCCGGACCACGCTGATCAGCAGGTGTGCCACTTCTTCGCTCTCGCAAATGAGGTGACAGTTCCACTGGTAGTCGTTCTTCTTAGGACGGGCCCTCAGCTCTACGGAGCAGGGGTTGAAAGAGGGCTGGTACAGGGCTTTCACCCCATAGAATGCTCCCCTTCCAATATCCTGCCTTCTGCGCTCTACCTGCAGGATGAAACGGTATGTTTCCTTGGTTTCTGAAAGGTGGTGGTTAAGCCACCCTTCCACCTCATCCTGCAAGTCTTTAAGCGGCGGGTCGGTGCTGTGCTCCCCCTGGGCAACAGCGTCAATGACGCGGTGCCTACGGGCACCGAGTTTCGATGTTAAGCGTTCCAGTACCCTCATTCCAAATCTCCTCACTCCTTAGAGTGCTGGGCAGGAGTATAGCTTTTTCAGCCCCGTCAGTCAATAAGGTTATGGACAAAACCCATTTTGTTTGCTACAAGTAAGTACGCACTTTGGAGGTGTTACGTATGTCCGTTTGGCACATGGCTATTACGGGTGGCTACCTAGCCCTCGTGGGTGTGGTTGGCTACTTCTTTGGCTATCTGGTGAAGCCGGTGGATGTTGAACAGAGGAGCCCGCTCTACACCATTTGCAGCGCCGTTATCCATCTCGTTATCGGCTGCCTCTCCTGTTATGTCCTCATTTGGGTTACCCCCAACCGGGATGGAATGTCCCTCGGGCAACTAATCCTGAACTTTGTCGTCCTCACCATGCTCGCCCTGTACTTCCTCCTTTACTGCATGGGAGAAGGCAAGGCGCGGAGGCTGCGGGAGTTTGAGGCTAAGAAAGACATGGCTGACTTGAAGAAGCGGAAGACCCGTCGCAAATAGGCCCCCACCTGGGGGTCTTTTTTATTATTTTATTGGCTTCTAGAGCTATTTTTACTGCAATAAGCTACAATACGTTTACACATGTCCAAGCAACCCACCTTCACCCCACCTGCCTGGCTTAGGAATTCCCACCTCCAAGTGATGGGAAGCGTGTTTATACCCCGGCACATCACCCTGTTCCCTTCGGAAGACAGGTATTTCGACCTGGCAGACGGCAGCAAGCTGGTAACAGAATGCACCTGGCAGAAGAACCGGCGGCAAGCCACTACGCTCCTTATTGTGCATGGGCTCAACGGCTCCACCATAAGCTCGTACATCCGCGGCACTGCCAGCAAGGCATACGAGGCTGGCTTCAATGTTGTCCGGGTTAATTTGCGCAACGGTGGAAACCGGGAAGAAATGAGCAAGACCCTCTGCCACGCCGGGCAAAGTGATGATATATCGACCGTCGTGAGGGAACTCATACACCTGGACCAACTCCCCCGCATTGGCATCATTGCCTTTTCCTTTGGTGCCAATATTTCCCTCAAGGCAGCCGCTGAGTGGGGTGACAAAGCCCCGCCCCAAGTAGTAGGCATAGTTGGCGTCTCCCCACTTATCGACCTGGATGCCACTACGGATGCCCTGGACCACAAGGCGCCGGCCATCTACCGTTACCAGCTCCTGAAAGGGCTTAAATCCATGGTGCGGGAGCGGGCCAAGCTCTTCCCTGGGCAATACGACACCTCAGGGCTGGCATCCATCAAACATTTGCGTGCTTTTGATGATATGTACGCGCCGTATAACGGCTTCAAGGATGCTGCCGATTACTACGCTAAAGCCAGCTGCCTTCCCCATTTGGGAAAGATTACCATCCCCACCCTTCTCATCTCCTCTGAGGACGATGCGGTCATTCCCGTGAAATCTTTCAGACAGGTAGACAACCCTCATATTCAGCTTCTCATTACCAAGCATGGCGGACACGGTGGATTTATTTCCCGTGAATCTGGAAAGGACCCCGACCGGCACTGGGCAGAAACCCGGGCCGTAGAGTTCTTTAGCGTAAAGAGTCCAGGTATCGCGCCGCATACCTATCCGCAAAAAGCTCCTTCTCCATAGAGGAGCCAGCTTCAAACCGGGCAACGCCTCGCTTTCTATCTACATGGTGCCCAATTTCGTGCAATAACGAGCGGCGCTGCGTGTTCCGCACCGCCTCTTTTTTAATGTGGATACGATACCCACGCGCATGATGCTCAATGGTATGGCCTTCAGACTCCAGCCGCTCAAGCTCACGCCTGTCGTCTGGAGTGAGCGAAGAAGACCATTCAAAGACTGATGCTGGGTTAGTGGCGTACAGGGCAATAGCCTCGCCCGTTTCGCGACCCACATTCAGGTCCCAATAGTAAGTAGCCCAAGCCGATTCAATCTTTTCTTGCTTCTTGGTTGGCTGCAGTTGCATGACCCACTTTACACCGGCGATATCTTCCTTTGGCACTCGTTTTAAAACAGTAACAATATCCTCCTCAGAAAGGGCATGGGCAAAGCCAGGGAGTGGTTTTTCCAGAAAGAAAACAGGGTCTTGCCCCTTGCCGAATGGACGCGAATGAGACGCCTTCTCCGGATCATAGAGACGGCTGGCAAAGTTGTAGGTTGGAACCTCAAAACGGTCGAGGGAATGGCTCATGGGGATAGCTTGTAGAGGCCACGATCATAGCACAATGGGTGAACTGGGTGTATATCAATAGTGATGTCTAAAATCCTCTTTACAGCCGGTCCTATCCCTACCCGCCTTGATTCGGTCAAATACCTAACCAATAGGTTCCGGGGTGGATTGGCAGTGGCAACGGCAGAAAAACTGCAAAGCATGGGCCACCAGGTTACACTCGTTGCCTGGAAGTATGCCGACCTTAAGACGACCCTTCCCATTATTCGGGTGGAGGATGTCCATGACTACTATAAGACCGTGCTAGCGACTCAAGCAGATGCGTATGTACTAGCAGCGGCAGTAGCAAACCTGGGGCCACTCAGTCCCCTGCCCGGCAAGTTCCCTTCACACAACTACAGGGTGGGCGATGTGTTTCCCATAGACTTCACTATCATGCCCCGGGTGGTTGATGAGCTGAAAAACGCTTACCCAACGGCCACACTCATTGCCTACAAGCTATTTGATGGCTCAGACGAAGAACTGGTAGCGGCGGCACAAAAAACCCTCTTTGAAAGTAGGGCGAACTTAGTTTTTGCCAATCACCCCCAGTGGGCGAAGGAACGGAAAATTGCAGTTACCGCAGATGGTGCTGCATTTGGCATCTCTTTTGACGACCACGTGGACTTAATGGACCGCCTCATTCGGGCGGCCTTTTATCGAACAGAGGTAAGGAATGCCGCACTACCACGCCTGGGTGAAGAAGATGCTTTCATAATTGAGCACTATCCCAAGCATAAACAAGCAGGCATGACCTTTGGCACCTTCGCCATCCGCACAGCACAAGGCTTTTTCACCACTACGCGTGGCAAGAAAGCTGGTGAGAAAGAAGTTGCGTTTGTTTACAACGTAGACCATGCGGAGCGGGTAGTGCATGCGAACAAGAAAGCCACCTTGAACGCCCCACTTCTCCATGCCCTTCTGGAAAGGAACCCTCACATTCACTTCCTTATTCATAGCCATGAGCTCATTGGGGACTTGGTACAGCAGGATTACCAGTTTCCTGGGACAGATGGCGACCTGCTCAATGCCCTTTCTACAAAAGAACCCTACTTCCTCATCCAACTGCCCCATCATGGGTACATTGCCGGTTTCTCCGACTTTTCTTCCTGCAAGAAGTTCATTTTGAGCCATGGGCATGTGGGATAACTATCGCAGCACCTTTCCCAAGCGGTACATTACGCCTGGCTTTTTTGATGAGTATCTAGAAAATTGTTTACGGCAAAGGCATCCGAAAACCATCCTGGACATAGGGGGTGGAACAGAAGGAACGGCTGCCCTGCAAGAGATTGGCGTACCAACATACCTACTGGACCCTTTTGTGAAAGGGAAACCAGATTGGATTACGGAAAAAGTCCCCTGGGATACAACTTTGACTTTTGACGCGGTGGTAGCACGGGGAAGCATAAACTACCTGACAAAGGAGGAGCTGCTGCGTACACAGGAAATGCTCAACCCGGGCGGAACGTTTATTGCCAACACCTTTCTCAATCCTCCCCCGGAAGAATGGGGTGAGCGGCCATATCAAAACAGCCTAGGGCACACGGGCATCGAGCGGTCACGTTACAACCCGAGCACATCTTCCATTGAGCACGTTCTCATCCCCAGTAAGGGAGAGCCAATTGAGCATTCGTTCTTCTACTACTCCCCCGAAGAGTACCGCGCGCTGTTCCCCAGAATCACTCTTACAACCTACAAAGGCAACTCCGTAATCCTAACCTGGACAAAACCCTAGCATCCTGGCTACTATTCAGGCAGTGCATAGGAAAACCTTTACCCCGCTAGACCACCTCGTCCTAGGGTTAAGCCCTATTATGCTTGCCGTCTCGTTCCTCAACGCCCTTGGGTCACAGCCTGCACGCACCCTTCCCCATACCGCACACCTGGCACTGACCGCCCTTTCAGTTGCAGGGATGTTCATCTATACCCAGTTGGGCTCGCCAAGCCTGGCCCGCTAAACTCACTCCCCAACCACATGGACGGGGAGTTTTTCCTATCTAACCCCCTTGGGATATTCCTCTCGGTATAGTAAGGTGGACGTACACATGTAAAGACGCCGCAATGAATACGGACCAGGCATACCAAAAAGAAATTGTTTCCTACTATAACGCGACCCAGTTTGACTACCGGGCTGTTTGGGAGCTCGACAAAACTCTGGCCATTCACTATGGCTACTGGGACGAAGAGGTAACCAACTTCGCCGATTCCCTCATCCGCTTCAACGAGATCCTGGCCCAGAAGCTTCGTTTGGATGCCGCCGATTCCGTCCTAGACGCAGGCTGCGGCGTGGGCGGAAGCTCTATTTTCATGGCCAAAGAGTATGGATGCTCCGCCACTGGCATTAGCATTTCTGAACAACAGGTTGCCGATGCCAAGGCCAATGCGGAAAAGGCTGGCTTATCGGGGAAGACCACCTTTATCCAGGGAGACTACCTTAACACCCCTTTCCCCGCTGAATCGTTCACCGCTGCCTTTGGCTTGGAAAGTGTCTGCTACGCCGAGGATAAAACGGCTTTCTGCAAAGAAATGTACCGCGTCCTTAAAAAGGGCGGACGCGTCACCATTGCTGATGGCTATCAAACAGAAACACCACGTGGCGCTGCAGGCACTAAAATGATGCGGAAATGGCTAGACGGTTGGAAGGTAAAGGACCTTGAAACGCCGTCCGGCATCAAAAGGGCGCTTAAGGATGCTGGGTTCAAGAACATCCAGTACGAAAATGTGACGCCGCAAGTTTGGCGATCCGCCGTGCGTTTGTACCGCTTCTCATTCCCCGCCTTTCTTGTTACTGGCATTGGACAGCTTATCCGGCTACGGAGTGGCATTCAGACAGGGAATGTAGTGGCTGCCCACTACCAGTACCGGGCCATGAAGAAAGGCTTGTGGGAATACGGCATTGTGACCGCTGAAAAATAGCAAACAAAAAAAGCTCCCGCAGGGGAGCTTTTTTCTATGGGCATTACCCAATCCACTCAGTATCAACCTTGTAGCCCACATATATGCCGGCAAGGCCTCCGAGTGCTGTAGCTATGACAGACCAAAAAGACAGGACGCCGGCACCCAGCAAGCTGGCGATGTAGCCGCCAAGGGACGAGCCTAGGAAAAGCCCGATCCAAATAAGTGGGCTTGTGCGCATAGGGTTATTCCCCGTCAAATGCGCGTTTCAGCTCTGCCACTTCAATTTTTTTCATGCCCATCATGGCCTGAATGGCACGCCCGGCCTTCTCACGGTCTTCCGCGCCAAGGTATTCACCCAAAGCCTTGGGGATGATCTGCCACGACAAACCGAACTTATCCTTCAGCCAGCCGCAACGGGACTCCTCACCGCCATCGGCAGTAAGCTTGGACCAAAGGTCATCCACCTCTTCCTGCGTGTCACAGCTTACAAAGAACGATACCGCTTCGTTGAATGTATACATTGGGCCTGCATTGAGGGCCATAAATTCTTGCCCGCGCAGCGTGAAGGTGACGGACATGGCCTTTCCGCCGGGGCCAGGCATGATACTGCCCACTTCCCCATCCTTGAAGACGGAAAGGTAAAAGTTCATTGCCTCTTCGGCGTTGTCATCGAACCAGAGGAACGGGGTAATCTTTCCCATTTCGTTTTAAATTATGTTTAATAATGTGTCCTCACAATAGCAAAAGAAAAGGGCACCCCCTAAGGGGTGCCCAGTAACAACGATCATGCTACGCGCGTGCCAGGTCGAACTTCCGCTCCGCGACCATGTCGACGTAGCGGACTACGTCGATGATGAAGTTGTAAACGAAGTGAACCAGGATGGCCGCCGGCAGCCCGAACTGGAACATGATCCAGAACAGGTACATACCGCCGAACCAGCTATTGACCCATCCGACGAATCCCTGGTACTTGTGGCCGTCCCGGAAGAAGGCGTTGGTAACAAGGATAGCGGCACCAAGGTACCAGACCTCCGGCTTCACCAGGTATTCCTCCAGGTAGCCAAGCGTGAACCCATTGGCGATTGGTCCGAAGAAGTGGAGATGAAGCCACTTCGTAAGGCCCGTAAGGCCGGCGAACCCACCTAGGAAGTAATTGGTAATCTCGACCACCACGATGCCGTTCATGAAGAGGATCCACCGGAACCCTATCTCTTCAAAAATACCGGCTCTCAGGCTAGTAAAGGCGCCCGCCACGAAGTGTTGTTCCGCCCGGGCGTTCACCTTCGGGTTATTGCGGGTGAAGATCGAGTAGAGGGCAGCAAGGGCTGCTCCCCAAATGAAGACCGGCACGCCGGCCTGCAACCAGTCCAACACCGTCCCCTCCTTGATCCCCCAGAGCTCGAAGTACGAGAAGGGGATGAAGTCGGGCCAGATGAGCTCGATTAGCGCAACCGACAAGAGTGCGGCGATAGATTCTGCAACCCAGTTCCTTCTTTTCTTTTCCTCGGGAGGGTTGATGGTAACCGTAACACCTCTTCTCGAATACGAACTCATTAACGCCACCTCCAAGCAGCATGTTCAGGTTCTCAAGCCCTCTTTCTGTGGACGATCCGCAGAGGAGTAGCAAAGACGTGCAGAAATGTACCACACTACAGGGGTTTTGTCAATCAGGTTAGAGGCTACAAGCTGAACCCGTAGTGCTTAAGGAGAAGCTGCAATCCTTCCTCCGCATCAGGGTGGGAGCCTAGCCGGCTCTTCCCCTTCCCATATGCCACCTCTGCACCGAATAGGTCGGCAAACGCCTCATCCGACACCCTCACCATGCTAGGATCTGGAAATTTGTCCTTCTGCACCTCCCTCACCCGCTCCACTAAGTCGGGGAAGGAAAAGACAAAGTCATCCCACCATTTCCGTGCATTGTCATTAAGAAGGGAGAGATGCACTGTGTGGCCTACTTCGTGAAAGAAATACTTCTCGGCCAAGTCCTTAAGGAAAGGCTGCGCGTTCTCCGGTACTACCCCCTCTTCTACGCCTTCCTTCTTAGCGTAGCTGGCTGCCAACGTTGCCGCGTGGTCTTCTGGTGGACATAGGTAGACTATGTGCTGGCCTCCCAGGTTGTAAGCAAAACCGGGCAGCTTGCCATCCATTTCTACCCCCTGCTCCTCCGCGATAGCCCTGATGACTGCTGCGGAGTCCTCGTCGTAGGCATGAAAAACATATCCCCGCCCCAGAAGAAGCGGCTCCAAGGTAGGCCATGGGACCTTCTGCTGCAGCTTGATCTGTGCCTCCAGGCAATCAAATATCGCATCGCCTTGCCGTACCACGTCTACAGGCAGTTCCCGGAAATCAACGCCGGTACGCTCGGTGAGACCCTCCTTCAGCTCTTCAATCCGCGCGACAGTAATTACCTCAAAAACGGGGGCTGCTTCCTTTTTTGGCGTTGGCGCCTCGATCACTCCCCGTTCTGCTGTATGCATACCGTTATAGTAAGGGAAATGGAGAAAATAAAAAAACCGCCTGCATGGCAAGCGGCCAGGTATTAGAGGAGAATTTCCCCTACTTCATCCCAATCAAGGGCATGTCTGACCCGGCTTAGGTGGTGCGCAAATTCCCTGCGATCCCGTTCTTGGTTCCCAAACAGGATCTGTAAAACCCCCGGGTCCACCTTGTGGATGTGGTAAAGAACCTTCAGGCGGTCGTCTATGAATACATCCAGGCCAAGCTTCAAGCAAATGGGCCCCTTTTCTTCTACCATGCGGCAAAAGTACACGTTAGCCGGCAGGATCCCAGTCTGGGCGTAGACCTTATTGTGATCCAACCACTCCAAAGTACGTTGCTGCGTCCCCCTGCCACACTTTGAGACTATCGCCACATGTGGTGCGCCATACTTGGCTACAAGTTCCCGTAGTACGGGAAAGCAATTGCGGGTTTCCCGCGCGTTCAGGTAATTGGGACCGCGCAGAAAGTCCGTATCGGAGCCGTCATTAGCCCCATCCATGATGACGTGTCCCATGTCGATGCCGATTCCTCTGACCGGCCTATTTGTTAAGTGTTCCATTTTCACCCCCACGGTAACACAGGGTTTCGTGAAACAGAAAGGCGGGCAAGTGTGTTTCTTGTAAAAATTCCCAGAATAACAAGTCCTGGAGGCTGTTTTTTAAGCGCCAGCCCTTGACATAAAGCATATATTTCCCTATAACAGTCTGGCATTGGCCTTGGAGAAATACATGAAGAAAACCCTCCTGCTCGCCCTTCTCGTCGTTGCCTGTCTCGCTCCCCTGGGATGCATGCCTCCTAAGGAAGAGATCCAGCCCGCGGATCGCATGGTAACGCCAAACGTACAGCGGCAGAACGCCGAACTGAACGGCGACTGACCACGTGCGAACTACCAGCCCTGCCAGAACTTCTGGCAGGGCTTTTTTGTTTTAAAAAAACCGCAGCCTACGTTTGTACGTAAGCCGCGGCAGAAATGCACCGTCACCGGAAGCCGGTCACCTGACCGGGTTGGTGAGATTTTTGAAGTGTTTGACGAAGTTCGTCGGCGAGTTGCGGGTATCACCATACGTGAAGCTGACGCGGTGGCCAACCTGGGTAAAGATGATGTCCATCACATCCGGGTCGTATGCGCTCAACATCTCCAGATGAAAAGTCATGTGCTTATACTTCTCCCCGGCAAGCTTGAAGTAGAAGTGTGTCCCTTCATCATCCCTAATGGGATACTTGGGCATTTCCGAGATCACTCCGTCGGCAGGAGTCTCAACCAGGGCGGTCGAACCCACGTTGGTGGTGATGTGACGGAAAACATGGTGTTCGTACTTGTTGTACGCACCAGCCACCTGCTCGTCCCACACCACATCGTCGATGTTGGCATCAGGTAGAGCCTGCATAAGCACGCATCCAGCGTAGGTTGCGCCAGTGATGGTTTCCTCGTTCTCTTCCCGTGCAGGGAATTCAACGTGCATCACCAGGCTTCCCACCCAAGTGAGGTGCCCGTAGAGCAGGTGCAGCGTCATATCCTCGACATGGTAACCCTTCCACTCAAGCGCATCGTTGATGACCTGGGTCACCTGCGACGGCGTAGTAAAGCTGTACTTGCCCGATAGCGGGTAGTAGTGAGCCTTGAGGGTCCGGGTGGAAACGGTAATGACACCGTAAGCACTGTTGTCGCGCTGGGCACTGGTCATAATGCCAACATATTCCAGCTCGGTGCCGGCCGCATTGGGCAGGACTTCCAAGCCGTGCGGGTCTAGCACCATGCGGCCTTTCTCAGACCACAGGCCCCAGTTTTCCGGGTTGTAACCCCAGGCGTTGATGTACTGGGTAACCAGGTCCTTTGAGTAGACCCGGTCTGCCCACTTTGGCACATCCTTAGGGTCACACTTCACTAGGTCTTCGGGTTTGTCGTCCTCCGCATTTATGACAAACGCGTTTTTGACGGTTGGGAAGTAGTAGTTGTTCGTACTGCCAGCGCTGATATGCGCCTCGTTGTACGTGCCAATGTAGTAAATGTCCCACGTCCCGTCTTCCACCTCCGGCAGAATGTCGTCGATGTAGAGCCGGGAACGCTTGTCCTGGCCCGATACGTCGATATTGCAACTGTTGTAGAGGAACCGCATGATGTACCGTTGGTCAAAATACGAGTCCCTGTAGTGCAGTTTGATCTGGTACGGCCTGCCTTTGGCGTTGCGCAGGCGGACTTGGGCAGGCTTGTTAGGGTCCTGCGCGTCCACCACCACAATGCCGGGGCAAATGCCCTTGAGCTGGTCGTAGGCAGCCTGGTCCTTATTGGTAAAGCCAAGCAGCGCTATGTAGTACTGGTGGCCGTCCACCATCTGTTCGGTGTACTGTTCCGGCTCCCAGACGCTGGAAATTGGGAAATCGTAGCCGATTGCTTTCGCATCAGCCACGTCCACCGTTTGCATTGCCTCCAAGCCCTTGGCAACCGCCATCTCGTGCGAGACGTGGGTGATTTGGGTGGAGGTGAGGTCGGGAAAGGTGTTCTCGGGTTCGACGGTCACTTTGAGCAGACTCTTGGCATACACCCGTTCTGCTTTGGTAAACGACGTTTCCAACCTATTGTCTTTGCCGCATGCGCAGCCAACCATCGCCAAAGCGATGACTCCTAGTATTCCTATTTGGGAAAGCAATTTCTTTTTCATCGTTCTACCTACTGAGCTGACTGTTAGGCGCAGCCCCCTGCCACCCGTCTTTCAACGGGATAAGCTTGACGTCACTCTTAAGGGCCTGCCAAAGCTGGCCGTGTTCATCGATCCGGAAGATGAGGGCGATCTTGTTCTCAAAACTGAACGGTTGGTTAACGTTCAGGTGGAAGGTTGACGGGTTTGCCGTATCATCCTCAAACGTCACCGAGCTGCCCTTGGCCTGGTGGCTGGTAACGTAAAAGCTCGCCGACTGGGTCCACGATGGATCCGCGGGGCTTACCGTCCACTTGGCCGAATAACGGGGGGTTCCCGTGTCGGTCAAAAGCGCCATGTTGTTCACATGAGGCTTGCCGCTCAAAGCCATTCCCTGTTCATAGGTTAGCCAGGGGCCAAAGTCCTTCTCTTGCACCTGTGTTTCCGTTGGCTGGTAAGCCGGCGGGGTAACGGGCGCAGTCACGACAGGTTTAGCATTGGGATGTACCTGCGTGACAATCACGGGGGTCCCAATGACCAACATGGAGATGAGGGCCCAGGTAAAAAGCGCATACGGAGTGACCACCAAGGCAAACCAAGCCGCAGCAAGAAGCTCGCCTGGGTCCCAGGTAATTCGCCGATAGACCTCGACGGCCGAGTGTCCCGCCTTTTGGAGCGGTACAAACAACCAGTCAGTTGGGACATCGACATATCCCCGGTTGGCTTTTGCCGCCGCCGAGAACTTCCAACTCAAGAAATACACCTTGAAGTGGAGCAGATACTGTCGCCAGATATCGCCCACCGAGTAGTACATTTGAAGTTGGTTCCGGTACACGCGTTGTTTGATTGTCCACATGATGCCGTCGCGGAGGGCGGCAATAAGCAGTACAACGAACGCAATCATGGCGGCCAACGTGATCCCTAACGTGTAAAACGGCAGGATGATCAGCGGAGGCAGCTTTACACGGGTAGTGCTCTCTTTGGGTTTATCCTCGGAGAGCAAGGGGTAATCCCCTAAAAATGAACGGAGTTCTTCCTCCGCATCCTGTTGAAGAACATTCGACACAATCCTTCTCCTTCAGTTTCAAGTTGTGAAACTGCAATAACTCAGCGCACCCTATCAAAAAGGGGTCAGGGTATCAAGCTTCCAGAGGGGTTCTTCCAAAAAGAAACTACTTGCCCTTACCCGATTCCCTTCGCACTTGGACCAGTACAAAAATACTGAGCAGCGCCGAAAAAAAGCACCAGGTAGAGAGGAAGCTTTGTGTATAGAGGTACGCGGCAATGGCTGCAGCCACAAAGGTGGCTATCCCCAAGGCGTTCACCACCTTCCTACTTGAGAGAAGCAGGGCAAAACTGGTGGCCAGGAAATAAAAGGGGGCGGGGGTAAAGGGGTACGGTTCCGAAGCATAGTACCCTAGCCCAGGCCCCACGATATGTGCAGTAAACGGATATCTCAGGACATGCCACAAAAGGTAGGCCGAAGTAGCGGCGCCAAGGACGACAAGCGGAAGGATAAGCTTTCTCCGTTTGAAGTTTGTTTCCAAGAAGTACACGGCAAGGGGCACCAGTAAAGGCCATGCTGCCTTAGCAAAGACCAGGTAGGTAGTGGTGGCACAGGCATGAAGCTGCCCCTGGCCAAAAGTGATCCAGACTACGCCCTCTGCCAGCTGCTGCAGCCCAAAAACCAGCGGGATTGCCGCAAAGAGCAGGGCCGAGCGGCGCTTGGTCTGACGCATGGCATACAAACCTGCAGCGCTTAGTACAACACCAGCGGTAAAGCTGGCTTCAGGAGAAAAACACATAATTACTCTTTATTTCCAGCCAGCTTAGGGCGCCAACCCCGCTCCAGGGCTAGCTCCAGTGTCTCAATGGCATCTTTCTGTGGGCTTTCCCGGAGGATGCCCATCACGTCATCGTGGTCGTAATCCAAGGTATCGCGCAGTTCGTTAGCCAGCCTTAGGATATCCTTAAAGCTCTTCCCTGGTTGGTACCCTATCTCAACCAACTCCCTACCCATAAGCAGGTCGGCAGGCTTGCCCTGCTCCACATCCACTTCTCTGGCGCGCTCCATGAGCCAAGGTCCGGCGGAGAAATCGTCAGGCATCTTCAGGTTCCCTTCCCCATCAGGGAATGGACCCCTGCCCAAGTAATCGGCTTCGGCCACCATTACCAACTCTTCCATGGTAGCTGGGTAGATCCGTGCCGCTAACCGGCGGATAGCACCTTTGCCTATCGCGTTCCCGTGCTCCACCTCTGTTTTATAGAGCTGGTGAGGCATCATGTGGTCGCGTACCAAGTTAAGCACCTTTTGGCGCTGAATATTGCCTTTGCCAACTATCCCAATGGAGTCCAGGAACCGCTCAGTAGGTTCCACACCCGCCGCCTCATGCCCCAACGCCCTGATGTGGCCATCTATATGCTCCGTAGTGGCGGGTTTCCCAAGGTCGTGACAAAGGTCTGCCAAAATTACGGTAAACGCCTTCTCCGGATCAGTACCCCTTTTCTTAATGCCTTCGGCGCCCTTGTCGACCACCATCAGGGTGTGGGTCCACACATCCCCTTCAGGGTGAAACTCTGGGTCTTGCTCAGTCTCCGCAAGCGGTGGGAAATCTGGGTATGTTTCATGGAAAATACCCATTTCCATGGCCATTTTTAACCCCTTGGAGGGCACTTCGGACTTTAAGAGCAGTTTTTGCCACTCTGCCACAAACCGTTCACGGGACAGGTGCTTGAGGTGAGGAACCATGTCACGCATCACTTCATAGCTCTCAGGGTCTATGGCCAGGTCAAAGCGCCCCACAAACTGAATGCCGCGCATAACGCGAAGGGGGTCATCGGCAAAAAGTTCCGCATCGGTAACGCGCAGTATTTTTTCTTCCAGATCCTTCACCCCACCATGCGGGTCATAAATGTCGCCGGTCAGCGGGTTGGCGCAAAGGGTGTTGATGGTGAAATCCCTGCGGCGTGCTGCCTCTTTGATGCTCATGAAGGGGTCAACGGTAACCTCCACGTCCGTGTGTCCGTCACCTGTCTTGGAATCTGTGCGCGGAAGGGAGATGTCCAGGTCAAAGCCCTGCTCGGTAAACAGCTTGCGGATACCAAAGGCCTTCCCCACCTCGCTAACCTCGCCAAATTGCGCCGCTACTTCCCCAACCTCTTCAGCCTCCAAGCCAAACACTTCGATGTCAAAATCTTTCGGGACCTTTCCCGCCAAGTGGTCGCGGACACAGCCACCCACCAAGAAGGCTGCTCCGCCCCGTGCCTGCACTTCAGCGGCAAAGTCGGCCACCACCCTGTAGGCTTCCGCCTCCCGCTCTAAGCCCTTCTCCTGGAACAGGCCCACAAACTCCTCAACCAATGGAAGGCGCTGCCCCACAATATATTGGTCATCATTCTCACCAAAACGCTCAACTTCCATTTGTTCGGGAGCTGGGATAGAGGGTTTTGGGACTTCGCGCTGGTTCATGCAGTAAGTATATCAGAGCACCCCTTTGCTATACTTGGAGCAATGGAAAACAGCACTACCCCTCCCTCTGAGCGGATACACTTCAAGAACACACCGAGGCTCTTAGAGCATGAAGCCGATCAAGAGTTTAACGCCCGCAGGCTTGCCCTTGTACCGAAGGTGGAGCGCTTCCTCGAAGAGGAAAGCCTTTTTGAAGGAAAAGAATTATCAGTGGAGTTTGCCCAGACCGGAGTGTCATCGTTAGTGTGCTTTGTGGAGTGTGATGGAAAAAAATACGTGCTCAAAGTACCTCTCTCCCACACCATGGGTGAGGCGGAGGCATTGTTCCTGAAAAAATGGGAAGCCGCAGGCGTAAAGACGCCGCACGTGTACGGAGATGGCAGGTTGGGAGATCACCCCTACCTTCTCATGGAATTTGTGGAAGCACCTGTATTAGAAGATGCAATTGCTGGCGGTACCGCCCCTGAAACTGTGTGGCGCGACATGGGGCATACCCTGGCGCAAATGCACACCACCCAGGGGTCGGGTTTTGGCCGGATAGCCAATGGCAAGCCGCAGTACGACACCTTTGAAGGCTGGCTTTTCAGTGACAGTACCCAAAAGCGGGTTACCACAATTCAAAACCAGGGTCTTTTACGGTCTGAGCACGGGCCAATTGCCAAGGTAATTAATATGCTGGTGGCCTACTCTGAACAGCATCCAGAAAGTACTTTTTGTCATTTCGATTTCACCCCACCCAACCTTTTGGCAACCACCCCTCTCACGGTTATAGACCCTGACCCCACCCTGAACTATGGGGTAATGGATATTGCCCGCACCATCTTTAACATGCACTGCAGCGGCTTTGCGGAGCAGGCTATGCGCATAAAAGAGGGTTACTTTGAAAAAGCTGAGGTGGACGAAAAGGTTTTGCAGGCGGCTATCGTCCTCAGTGCCCATTGGAAATTTTTCTTTTGGCAAAAGACAGGCAGAGAAAAGGAAATGGCAGAAGCTAGGGAGTTTTTGGCCGCAGGTTGTCACCTCCTCTAGGTAGCCAGAGGTAGAGCTACTTCAGCAACTGAGATGCATGAAGCAGTAGTTCTGCTTCATTTCGTACCGGGCCCGCCAAGTCGCGGAGACGCTCTATCTCCCTGCTTATCCCCGCAGAAGAAATGAGTTCTTGAGAGTAGACAGCAGAAAAGTATATTTCTACGTCATGCTGGCTTTCAACCTCTTTTATTCCACCCTGTTCATGTAATGATTGCATTTCCACATACTGCACCGAGAGGCCAGCGTGTCTTTGCCCTAGTTCTTCTAAATACTCTTTGAAGGGAATAGGGCCATCTGTCACGTAGTACTGCAACCTACCCTTAATGGGTTTTCCGGATAGATCAAGGTCCGCCAAAAGTGACCTAATAGCGCCTATACCCACGCCTCCCGCTACAAATAATGCGGGGTTTGGGCTGTCATGATACGTAAAGTGTCCCTGCGCAGGGGTTACTTGGACCGTTCCCCCAACGGGGAGGCTACGGAGCGCCCGCTTAAATGTACTCCCCACCTCAGACGCATGGGTGATGAACTGGATATCCTTTTCTTGTGATGCCGTCACCATACTTAGGGCGCGGGTAATCCCCTTGTCATCTGGGTTTGGGTGATCCAAAAATACCACTACATGCTGTCCCGCAATCCATTGAAAGCCATGGGGCTTATGAAAGGTAAAGAGGCAAATATCGCCGGAAAGTACCTGCTTATCTTTCAGGGTAAGGCTAGTCATTTTTTATTCTTACCGCCTCTCAAGAGCTAAATCCTTGAGACCGTCGGGGCTTTCAGTCTCCTTTTTCATAGCTGGACTATAGCATACTGACCCCTCATTTTCAGGGCAAAGAAAAACCGCCACCCCTTGTGAGGGTGGCGGCATCGGGACTTACGCTCCCTTGACGGGAGCGGGTTCAGGTTCGACCGCAGTAGGTGCGACTTCCAGCTCGTCGAGAGCGGGATCAAAGGCCAGCGTTTCCGCCGTCTCGATCTCGATCACCGGCATTTCTTCTTCGGGCTGGCGCGGGAACATCGCCGAAACGATGATGCTACCACCCAGGAAGACGGCCAGAACGGCCAAGCTGACTGCCGCTCCGACGTGAAAGCCGAAGGGCGACGCGACCATTTTGAAGCCGATCCATCCGAGAACGCCGGTCAGGCCCCAGCTCAACGCCCAGAACTTAGCTGCTACCGATTGGTAGACAAAGAAGAGGGCGCGCAAACCGAGGATGGCGAAGACGTTGCTGCTGTACGCGATGAACCGGTCAGGGCTAATCGCAAGCACGGCAGGCACCGAATCGACCGCGAAGATTAGGTCCGTACATTCGATGAGGATGATAATCGCTGCCATCAGCGTCAGCACCTTCTTGCCGTTCACCTTGGTGACCAACTTGTGGCCATCAAATTCGTGGTGAACTGGCAGCCACTTGGAGATCATCTTCCAAAGCCACTTGTCAGTGAACTCGATCTCTTCTTCCAGCTCGTCTCCACCTCTCGCTTCCTGGAATGCTTTCCAAGCGGCGCGAATGAGGATAAGGCCGAAGATGACGCCGATCCACTCGTAGCGCTTGAGCGCCTCGAGACCGACGAGGATAAAGATCAACCGGAAGATGATAGCGCCGGCAATACCGTAGTTCAACATCCGCCGATACAGCTCCGGAGCTACTTTGAAGCTTCCGAAGATGAGCGAAATGATGAACAGGTTGTCCATGCTCAACGCTTTCTCGATGGCCATGGCGGCCAGATACTCGCCGCCGGCTTGGCTGCCGATAAGCAGGAAGATGGGAATGCTGAAGGCGAGCCCGGCGATCAAGTAGATAACCGACCATCGTACCGCTTCAGCAAAGCCTATCTCGTGATCAGACTTTGTGTGCTTCCACTCGACGAAGGCGTAGACGGCCAGACAGGCTGCCAGGAAGGCATACCAGGGCCAACCCACGTTGTACTCGACATGTTGCACCACTTGCGCAAACGGTAACTGTAAAGGTTCCAATCAGTCTCCTCCGCGGTTTTTTTCCGCGAGCGCAAATACTAGCACATATCCCAGATTTTGTAAAGTACCTAAACCTGGTTAAGCACCTTAGCTATCCACTAGCGTTTATGGGGTGCCGCCTCATTGTGCTTTTTAGCCCTTTTTGCTACTCTGCATCCGCATTTGAAACCATGCTCTAAGGAGGCAGGCTCATCGTATACATTTCAAAATCAGGTCAGAAAGTTCACCTTAGTCTCAGGATTAACGGCCGGGCACACGGCCAGCACATTGCACGTCAAATCAAACCACACCTTAAGGAGGCCTTTGACCGCGTTGAGGTGTACACCCCTGGTACTCACCGCCTTACCGTAGAGCTTCCCCGGGTACTGGGGAGCCTCCGTGTCGTTGAGACGCAGGAGGGTGACGAAATCTTTTACGCCTGGCGAGTAGGAAGGGAATGGCCTAGCCGTTTCGTCCGGAACAAGCAGGCAGTACCCACGCGCCAAATTACCCTCATCCTGAAGGTGGCGAACAACCTTGAACATGCAAACCTGCTCGACTGCTACTTAGGGCCGCACGCCCCAGCGGAACCCGAGTCAAAGAGACGCACTTCGGAAAGCGAAGAGTTCTGGCGGAACCATGCCTTTGTCTGGGACCCAGAAGGAATCAAGGAAGGGAGCGAAATCCCTGAGGCCGCCTACTTGGCCAGCCGCAGCGAAAGATGATCAACCCCAAGGGAGCACTCTGTGCTCCCTTTTTCATAGGCATATAAAAAAGAGGGCGTGTAAGCCCTCTTAAGGTTTGGGTATTCCCTAGGTGGACGCCGCCAGGGGCGCAACCTTTTTGCCCTCAACCATAATTTCGAACCAGTTGAGTATCTTTGGGTCGGCCAGGTTTACCACCTCGCCGGTTATCTCCCAGATGCCGCCCCCGACCTCTTGGACAAGCTGGTCAATGGACCAGGTAAACGGCCCGCAGCGGACGTACTCGCCATCGTACCCAATCGGCACCTCCTGGCCTACTTCTAGGCCAAGCTGGCCAACGGCAGGATGCGAACCCCGTAACACGGTCCCTCGCTGTAAGCCAATGCTATTGGCCGGGAAAGTGAGTGGAACAGAACTCAATGGACACCTCCTGTGGGTCAAAGGGTTTATACCAGTAAGCTAGGTCTGGGTCAATGAGTACGGGCTCTGGTAGCCATCCCTTAGGGGAAGAGGAGTAGCTTCACCTGCTCCCACTTCAGGGCAAGAAGCACTAGGAATGCGAGATTAGAAAGCGGAAAAACCACCAAGTTCTCAAACCACTTCCCGGTAATGATCCGCACACCCTCAAAAGGGCGGGGCGGGATGCCAAACATCCGCTGACCCGGAAAGAGGAGCGGAATACCCTGGACAGTCACCATGTCGGCAACAAGGTGACTTACGTATGCCGCCATTCCCGCTGCCCGGACCAGTCCCATGTCTATCCCCCACCCCACTGGTGCCGAATTCCCTAGGAATGTCAGGCCATACCATACCAAGGCACAACCCAGAAGCGAGTGGGTAAGGTTGCGATGATCCAAAAAGAGTGCGGCAACTTTCCCTAAGTACCTACCCGTGGGAATTACCCGCCAAAAATCTGTCAGTGGCTGGTCTACATCTGGCAGTAAGGCCAAGAGGTGCGAGGTCACCAAGACCGCCGCAAACGTGGCAGGTTGGTAATGCGGGGGCGCTAGGGAGAGATAGGTCGCCAACCCGGCAGTGAGGCCAACGATTTGGTGGGTACGACCTAGCATGCTTACACCTTGTAACCAAAGTGCCGGACATCTTCCTCTATCCCGCCTGTGGCACGGTAAAACGCCAGTGCCCCATCGTCCACAATGTCAGCTTGCACGTATATCTCTGAAACATTGAGGCCGCGGGCGTGGTTTTTTAACTCCTCCAGGAGTTGCCGGCCAATTCCTTTCCGCTGATGACTCGTGAGGATAGCCAAATCGTACAGGTACATCTCATGCTTCTCCGCGTATACGGACGGCAACACATAAGCAGTCAGTCCGCCTACTATACGACCCTCGTGGTATGCAGCCAAGAAGACAATCTCAGGGTTTTCCAGAAGGGATTGTATATGGGCCGAGGGTGGCAGGATAAAATTAGACAATTCAAAAACCTCTTTGTAGAGCTCAATGAGGCCGGTAAGGTCCGGGAGGGTGTCAACGCGCCTGTAGGTAAAAGGAGAGTTCATACCGGTATTATCCCATTTATTTGGTGGATAGTAACAAAGCAGCAACTAAAAGAGAGGGCCATGTGGCCCCCTCATAGATTTACCCGTTAGGTAATCTTCCTACAGCTCTCTCAGTCTCTGCCGGAAAGCCTTAGCCTGCGGTGAGTTCTGAATTTTCAGCAGATCAGATTTGGAAAGCCCGTCGTAAACGGAACCCGCCATTACCATCCGCTCCTTAGGCCTGCCAATGCCAAAGGAGGCACGTACACGCAGAAAGGCTGCGTACCCTTTTGTTATCCACCTGAACATCCCCTACTCCTTTTGGTAGCTTACATTGAGCCCTGCTCAGTGCGCTTATCCATACGTTAAGTGTATATCAGGAAAATGAGGAATGCGTAATGGGCTGATTAGCACATAAAAAGAAGGGCCCATTGGGCCCTTCCATAGTCTTCTTACCAATCACTGGGGCGCATAGACTGCGGACTCCCTTGTGATGTAGGTTGCCGCCCTCTCCAGAAAGGTGTCCTGGTTCAGTCCGCCAACGTTGATTCCGTTAAGAACAATGTCGGCGATGAGCGACTGCAGCTCTTCAGGAAGCTTTCCTTCCTCGTGGCGGGCGGCAATCAAATCCGCCAATTCCGGTCGGAGGACTTCTTCCTTCTCGCCGCCCCCAAGGGGTGGCCGTCCAGAGTGAGCCAGGACCATCTCGTGCCGAAGTTTCTGGTCATTGATCTGCGTGGTGCAGATAAGCCGGTACTCGTTGAATGCCATGTGAGGCTGGCTCTGGAGCCGGCCATCGGCCGCGTCCATGCCGTAACCATACTTGGTCATACCAACGGAAACGCTGATGGTGGAATCTGGACGACACTGGATGGTCGTCCCAAAGAGGATAATCCTTTTCAAAATCACACCGTGGTTATACACTATTTTGCCTCTTTTGTCAATGAGAAAGAGGCTCTAGGATATAAAAAATCTCAGGTAACGTACCTGGGTGCTAATGATTAATGCCGTAGCCATCCCAACCCAGCAATACAAAAGACCACCGGGAGAATTCCCGGTGGCCGTAACTCAACAGCTAGATATCTCCAGGGCACCATGCGCAAAACGCTACGTGCTCAAGAGCTTCTCTTAACCGCTGAAGATTGGGAGCCCTGATGTACTCAGGGGTGAGATCCACATCGTTCCACCAAAGGTGGCTCGATATGCCGAAGCATTGAGACTCGTCGCTGTTTCCAGCATCGAGATCAACCACTTCACTATCCCATTCCCCGAACCCGAGGGCAGTGCTGTCTACGATCCAGTCGCCATTCTTCTCTGTCATGTTGTTACCAACAATCTCAAAGTAGCCTGACTCCCGTTCCGAGACCTCAATCCAGTTACCCAGCCAAAGAGACGAAGCCTCTCCAACCAAGAACTCGACTGAGTTACCCAAGGACCCAAAACCCCGATGTGACAAGAAAATTCGGATTACGTTAGACATTAGTGGTGTCTACTCGTATCCAGAAGGCTCTACCGCATCCTTTTTCTTTGTCCGAGGGATACTACCACCTTAGAGGCGATTTGTCAATCCTAGAGCCAAAAGAAAAAGGTGCCACACGTGTGTGACACCTCAGAACCTAGGCCGCCCGGTTTACCCAGGGCGTGACCCATTCGCCATCCGGATCACCCTGGACGCCTTTGGGAGGAATATCCCTCCAGCCATTCCAAGACGGCTTGTCTGGAAACCCGTACCCGCCCCACTTGGCAAAGTCCTCCAGGTGCATCCATAGGGAGTTTCGGAACTCAAAACCGTGAGGATAGACGCCAATGGCATCCAGTTTTTCTTCACAGTCCAGGAAGAGCGCCATCGCCTTTTCAGGTTGAATTACGATTGGCTCGCGCTTTGGCGCCTCTGTCACATTTAAGGTGGGCAGGTCTTCCAGTTGGGCCATAAGGAAGTCTGGCTCCCCTCTCTCTTCCGTCAGCACCTCGCGGAAAAGCAGTACGGAAGGCGAAACGTTTTCTGTTGGCGTAGCGGGTGAGAGTTGAGGGCAAAGCGGCACCCCGTGCGCCGCAAACATCCCCTTAATAATGTCAAAACACTGTTCCTGCTCCTGCAGAGTAATCACGTAATTCTCCTTCTCCGTCGTGCCGGAGCCATACCTGTTTTATAGGGATAAGATGCTCCAAGAGCAAGTTTTCCTACTCTTATCAGATTGACAAATAGGCTTGAACATGCTACTATCCTGCTCATGTTTAGCGTGATGGATAACGCACGGGAGCGGCCCTAGTGGCAGCACCCCCTTGCAGCGCAGATTTGGCATATGGGTTCAGGATCCGAGACGAACACGGTGACGATGAATTCCGTGGCCCTAACAAGTCCACAGACGAGTACGCCAAGTTCCCCTGGATCGAAATGGTCCAGAACATACCCCATACGGCCAAATGCCCTGTAATGATCATGTCCCATGGCACGTCAGATTGCCGATGCTACGCCCTCGTAGTGGAGGAATCCTGGCAGTCCATAGAGACATGGGACACCCTGGAACTTAGGCAAAAGCTGGAGGCCAAGCCTGAGTGGTCCACCACTCTGGAACAGTTCTGCACCGAGCACAACATTCCGTTCGTAGCTCCGCAGTTCCTCCTCACAACAGAACCTTCCTGGTAAACAACGGGCGCCCAATGGCGCTCGTTTTTCTTTGTCCCCCTATCTTGCTAGGCTGAACCCATGCAACCTACGCTCCATATAGTGAGGGTAACAGAAGCTGGACAAGCCTTACTTGTCCAAGTGGCACAAAGCTAGCATCAGAGGAGGCGTTCTGCCTTAATAAAGCCATGAATGAGTATTGGCGGAAACGGATTAACCTAGCTTTTTCTTCACCACTAGGTGGAGACCCCGACTGGGACAGGGATGAGATGGGGCCACGCGTTAGCGATAACCCCCGCTTTCTCCAGCGGTTGTCTGACCAAGCCGAGAGTGAATCAGGCAGCCCCCTCAGCGATGATGACTACCAAAAAATTGCGGCCAATATGATGCCCACTGCAGGTTGAACTGCCACCATGCACGCTCCCCCTAAGCCTTGTCCGAGACGACAAGGCTTTTTCTTTTTGAGTGTCGCCCGTACCTACCCCCTTCCCATAAAGCTGGTATATTAGGCGCACACGTCATATCAGCATACTTCCCATGGGCACTATTAAAACCGTTGTGAGCGATGCAAGTGTAGAACGCTTTATCCAAACAGTGGAAGACGAGAAGAAGCGGGCCGACGGCACTACCCTCTTGGAAGTGTTTGCCCGCATAACCGGCGAAAGCCCCAAGATTTGGGGCACCAGCATTATTGGCTACGGCCAGTACCACTACAAATCTGAGAAAAGCCGCCAGGAAGGCGACTGGTTTTTAACCGGTTTCTCCCCCAGGAAAGACAAGCTTACGCTCTACATCATGTCCGGGTTTGAGAACTATACGGACTTGCTGGGCAAGTTGGGCAAGCACAAGACAAGCCAGGGCGGGTGCCTCTACATTAACAAGCTTGCCGATATCGATATGGATGTTTTGGAGACGCTTATCGCCACATCTTTTGAGGATATGAAGAAGCTCCATCCTGCTACCTAAGCTAGGTTGGGATAAGAAAAAGACCAGGCCCACAGGCCTGGTCTATGTGATATTCAACCTAGTTACTCTCCAGTAGGTCCCAGAGGATATTCTCTAACTCTTCCCTGGAGATGTCCGGGTTTTCCTTGAAAGCACCTGTCAGTGCCTCTACCCGTTTTGCCCCTAACTGATGGAGAAGCTCTGCAGTGCGCGAAACCTTGCCCACTTTTGCGGCGTCGCGCGTACCAGCCAAGAACCTGAGGCCTTGGGATTCATTGTCAAAGAGGCGGGAGATCCGTTTGGATTTTTCCCCATCTTTCACAATGTACTGCACACGCCACTTGCCTGCGCGCCTTCCCGACATCACCTGCCGGCATGATCCCTCGTTGTTCTTGGCCCGCGACCTGGTTACGCCTATAGCCTTTGTCATCTTTTACCACCTCCGGCATCCTTTGCCACCGGCAGAGTATCAAAAGGAGGTTTTGCTGTACAGGTTGGCCAGACGTTTTAAAGGTTTGGGGGCATAGCGAAAAAGGGCCCCGTATGGGGCTCTTTGGTATTCTGCAATCTTTTAAGACGATGTGGCTGTCAGCCGTGACTCCCTCGTCCCGCAGGACGAGGGCGAGCCACTCCACATGCACGGTTGCAAGTGAACAAACTTGGTAATCTCCCACATGGCTTTACGCGCATGGAGGACTACCTGGGGGATTCCTG
This sequence comes from Verrucomicrobiia bacterium, assembly GCA_035460805.1. Taxonomy (NCBI): domain Bacteria; kingdom Pseudomonadati; phylum Verrucomicrobiota; class Verrucomicrobiia; species Verrucomicrobiia bacterium. The sequence goes on from DATHWI010000120.1 coordinate 38,039, forward strand.
GGGCCGTGCACGGCTCCCACAGGATCTCGCAGCTGTCCCTTGGGTGGTTTGTAGCACCCCACGCTCATACGCGTCCGCAGCGATTGTTGAAGGAATGGTAGTTTCCCTCTAGTTCAGGCTCCACTCGTTGAGTGAAGCCGGATAAGAAGGTCGGTTTAGATAAAGGCACATACATACAGAAAGCCCTTTCTCCCTCGCACCGATTGCGAGTAATTCTGTCGTTTCTTAGCTGTCGACTTCGCGGCGGGAATTAACCACCGAACCGTTCTCGGTCAGCGAGTCTAGAGCATCACCAGCTCGTACTCAGGCTCAACCTTGCGGGGGGATGAAGGAACCTCCTCCGGAAAGGCCTGATCTCCGAAGAGATACAGCCCTATCCGGGGGTACAGCACCATCCTCTTCTCCGACAAAGCCCGGAAAAGAACACAGGATCGCCCTTCTTTGGTAAGTGGACAGAAATCCACCACCTCAAGGAGCAACTCCCCCATTCCGCTCCCATGAGCACTCCGGTACACATGGGTGAGCCATGGATACTCTCGGGAGTGCTTACAGGTGCCCGCAAGCTCGCCGCCCGGAGACCCGAGGGCATAGACGACATTTCTGCCCTCTATTCCACCGGATCCCCCGTACACGCTGACATCCGTCAGGACTATCAGCGTCTCCTTCTCCGTTACCGCCGAGCGGTGCAAGAGAATGGAGATGACCGACTCCTTATAGAAGGTCAGGTGACGGGACCGCGGGTGAGACGCACTGTGCTTCTCCAGAGACTCTACCCATTTCTGGGTGTTCTCAGGCAGGCCAGCTAAGACAGGAAAGGTAGCGAGAATTTCTTCTTGAGTTCGTTTCATAATAGTTTCCATCTCCTAGCGTCGGCCGCAACCCTGTAAAATTTCGGAGGTTTCCCTCTAGTTCAGGCTCTACCCCACAAGGAGTAAAGCCAGATAAGAAGTGACCGTTCTCGGTCAGCGAGCTAGCTAGCAGCCCTATGAGGGATCCCTCAGGCGGGAAGCTTGAGCACCTGTTTACACGCCTGTTGAAAGGCGGCAAGCCAGTACTCAACTCTTTCCTTCCTGTAGTCCGGCTGCATCCGCACCTCCTCAGTATGCTCGTACCCATGGGAGATGTGCTTCCCGTCCGCCCCCTCATAGAGTGGAGTCTCCCACCCCAAGTACACACAAACGCACTCCAGCCTCTCGGCATGGTGGCCTTCACTTGTACAGTGGATGTAGGGAACTCCCTGTTCTTTGGCTTTTTGAGCCAAAAGAACACCGCTGGGCTCCTCCTCTGAGTGAGCCCTAGCAATCTCGAATGAGCTGTAGAAGTTGTCCTTATAGGACGTCTTCTCTGCTGCCTTCAAGATTCCCAGCCACAAGCGACGCATTTCGAGAATGCTAGCCTGGCCCTTCGGAAGGTGAATGTCGATCATTGCGAGATCGACCCCTCCCTCCTCCAGTCGCGCCTTACCTTCCTCATAAGAGGTGGCAGTTACGACCTGATGGCCAAGCCCGATCAGGGCGGTAGCGGCGACGTCGGCGAATCTATCATCAATAACCAAAATTCTCATATCTTTCATTCTCCTAGCGCCGGCCGCTACCCAATCTTCAAAGTTCATGTGCTGTAGTGCGGTCTGCTTTCGCTTCTCACACTTCAACGAGCAGCATTATAGCTCACAGAGCCTACTTTGTCAATAAGTTTAGGCGTTTATCTATTGACTTATTAGGTTAATAAGCGTAGAGTACTCTAATAACGACTAATACTTTCGTCATTGTGGATTTACCTGAATACCTCAAAAAACTCGGTCTTGGAGCCAAAGAAGCCCGTACGTACCTGGCCTGTCTTGAGCTTGGGGAATCCAATATTGTCCCTATTGCTGAGAAGGTTAAGCTTCCCCGCACCTCAGTGGCCTACCTCTTAGAGAAGCTCCAAGAAGAGGGCCTCATTGAGATTCTGGAGCGCCGGGGCCGCAAGCACTACATTCCGTATCCCCCGCGGAACATCCTTACTAAGTTTAAGGAGAAGGAAGAGCAGGCTAAGGAGCATAGCGCCTCGTTTGCCCAACTTGTCCCAGAGCTGAACCGGTTATACGAAAACACGCCCCACCAGCCAAAGGTGCGCATCTTTAAGGGTGAAGAGCTGCGGGACATCTATGAGGAAATGCTCAACACCAAGCCAAAAGAAATCTGTTACGTAGGAAGTACCAAGCAGATTGAAGAGGTGGTGGGTGCCCGCTTTCTCCAGGATTGGGTAAAGCGCCGGGCGGCTGCCGGTATCTGGACCCGCGCCATTAGGGTAAAGAGCGAGGAACCTAAGGACTCGGTGTATGCCGCCGGTAAAGAGGGGCAGCGGGATGTCCGTTACGCCCCTACCGGGTTTAAGAGCCCTGCTAATATCCTCATCTATGGCGATACGGTTGTAGTAGTCACTACTGCAAAGGAGAGTTTTGGTGTAGTGACCACCTCCCCAGATTACGCCACCAGTATGCAGAGTTGGTTTGAGGAGCTGTGGGAAAAGTGTGCATAAGAAAAAAGGGAGCCAGTTGGCTCCCTTTTGGGTTCATCAATCTCTCGGTTAGGGTTCATTGCACCCTCAGGCCGACCACGCGTCTCTTTTGGATCTCGGCATCCACTCACCCTTTTCGTTGAACAGGGGGTGGGTCAGGCTTACCGTTCCTATGACCGTGATGATCACAACCTGGAGATAAGACAGGTTAAAACCAAGGAGGTTCAGGACAAGGGTCGAAATCCCGATGCGGGTTACGATCCAGAGGACGTCGACGATTGTTAAGGGCTTATTGGTTTTTGTGTTTACTAGCATGTTTTTCCTTCACCTTTTTTGGTGATGCGGCTATTAAACTCTATAAATGCGTTTTTGTTGACTATCTCGCCACATTATTGTATAATTTAACAGATCTAAATTAGAAATATTAATAGTTTGTCGAGAATTATCCACGATATAATATGAGCATAGAACGCCTCCTTTCCAGCTTTGGGCTCCGTGAAAAGAAAGCCGCTGTATACCAGGCAGTCCTGGAGCGCGGCTCTTCTACCGTGCTTCCCCTCGCCCAACGGGCAGGGATTAACCGGACTACTGCATACGATATCCTTGAAGACCTTCAGATCAGAGGCTTGGTTATCTATAAGGAGATCCGGGGCCGTCGCTACTACCAGGCTACTGACCCCCGCCGGTTTAAGCACATCTTGGAACAGCAGCAGAAAGAGGTTGAGCAGTCCCTCCCCGAGCTCCTTGCACTCTATAAGCCGTCAAAAGAGAAACCAGCCACCCGCTTCTTTGAAGGCAAGGAGGAAATTGCCCTTATTTACCAGGAATTACTCAAAGCATCGTCTATCGATGCATATGGCGATTTCACCCGTATCAACTCCTTTTACCCTGATTTTCCCAAGTACGTGCAGCAGCAGATCAACCGTGGCATTAAGATCAGGGATCTCGTACCCTTTGGCACCAAGTTGGATGAACTCTCTTCCCAGTACCGGTCGCCAAAGCAGGAACTTCGCTACCTACCAAAAGATATGAACCTGGAAACGGATACCATTATCTTTGGCGACTCTGTAGCGTTTATCTCTTTTGGTGAGACTGTGCACGGGCTGATTGTAGATAGTAAGGCCATCACCGCCACTCAGCGGAGGCTATTTGAGAATCTCTGGGAAATAGCCAAGGCTTAAACCAGGTTTCTGACAGCCTGAATTTCTCCTATTGGTATACAATAATGCCATGGATCACGAGTCATTCAGCCGCATCCCCCCTTCACCAGAGGAGAGTAAGGTAGCCGAGACGGCCGTACGCACCCCCGAAGAGGAGCGTGCCTTTTTCGAACGCCTCCAATCCATTATTCGAACAATTTCGGAACGCCCCGACTTAGTGGTCACCACTAAGATGTCCCCCGACATACAAGCCCAGATGCAAGCCGAGGGCAAAGATCCGAACGATGCTTGGTACCTGTATACGGAATACGACCGAGTAAGCCGTAAGCCAATCCGCCAACACGTGCGTGTCCCCGAGCAGATAGTGGATTCACCCGACTTTGCGCGAGGTGCTGCAGCCCACGAAGCAGGACACGTACTTATTACGCGATATGGTGAATTTGTACCCAGGGCGGTCATGCAGGAACTTGGCTTTCACTCGTTAATGGCAGCAGCCGAGGAGCGGCCTACTGACCATGTGGTCCGGGAACGTTACGAGGGAGCCGGAGCCTGGGTGGACACTACCCGTAAGGAGTTAATTGCCAAGGCGGGAGTACCGGACCCTACCTCGAAGCTGTTCCCGCAAGCCCCACGCTTTGCCCAGCTGTGTGATTTGATTGTATTCGACCGATATCACGAGGAAGAAGCGAAAGCCGCTTACTACAGCGAAGAGGCCCTTGCTGCCTACGCCAAAATTGATCCCGTGGTGCGAAAAATTGAATCAACACTACCTGCCCCCGGTTCGAGTGAGAAGGAAGTGCGCAATAAGGCCATTGAGCGGTACCAAATAGTATATCGAGAACTCTGGCCCATCCTTAAGCCAATGATGGAACAGGACCGGCAAGAGCAGGCCGAGCGCAACTTGCTTGAAGAAGAGCATGCTGACCATATCCCACAAACTGCAGCCGAGGCTATCGAGCGGATCCTAGACGAAGCCCTTACAGCCGATGGGGAACAAATGCAGGAACTTTCCCGTGAATTGGTTGAAATTCTCAAGGAAATTTTCGCTATGCTGCCACGCGAGGTGCAAGAAGAACTCCTTCGTCAGGCAACGGAAGAAATGGAACGGATTGAGGACGAGATTGTAAATGGTTTTGATGCCCGCCTTACCGAAAACCCACCCCTCACCCACTCACAGGTAAAACGCGTCGATGAAATAGAACGCACGGAAGCTAAACGAAGAGAAGACATTCGCAAAGCAGAAGAAGAAAGGGAGCGGCTCGCACAACCACTCGAGGCGATAGAAATTGGGGGTTCATTAGGTGAGTATGAACAAGCCTACTCGGCGGTCCGCGAGCTAGACGAGGAGCTGTACGCACGGTTGAGCGAGATTCTGTACCCGAACATTAGAAAGGACGTTAAGCTCCGTTCAAGTGGCGGCAAACTTAACCTTCCCGCCGTATTCAGGTGGAAAGCCCAGCGAGCCGCAGGAAACACAGGAAACGACAAGATATTCGAGTCAGTCATTACCCCTGAAGCAAAAGACTATGCATTCGAAATCTTAGTCGACCTTTCAGGCTCCATGAGCCAATCAGGCTACGACGACGATGATGACTATTACGATGACGGTGAATATGACAATGAGAAGCCACCAGAGAAGAAACACCTCAGGAAAGTTGATGAGGCATTACGTGCGGTAGCCCTACTCTCTGAAGTACTTGAGCGCCTGGGTGTCCCGTTTGAGGTCACGGGCTACCAAAACATAGCCTTCACCCTTAAGTCATTTGAAACAGAGTTAGATGACAACTCAAGGACAAGCCTCGGCTCAATACCGCTTGAGGTCGAAAGTGAGAACCCAGGCGGCAACAACAGGTCGGGCAGCAATAACGATGGCCCCTGTCTCATGACGGCAGCCGCATCGCTGGCAGCCCAACAAAACAAAAAGAAGTTCCTCCTTGTCCTCTCAGACGGGTTGCCAACCGGTGGAGGGACCATAAATGGGGAGCGCCTCGATCCATACCAAGCACTGACGCAGGCTGTGGCCCACATCAGCAGCCAAGAAGATATCCACTTGGTTGGCATTGGCGTAGGAGAAGGAACTGACCACGTCGCTAATTACTACCCTACTGCCCTTCCCAATATCCGCGCAGAAGTATTGGCGGAGCAGCTTGGCGCACTCCTGGAAGACATTATTCTCCGGCCAGAAGCATACTAACGAAAAAAGCCCCCCACACGGGGAGGGCTAGAAATGTTTGTGAGTTTGGGTTCTCCACCGGATTGGCTACCAGAGTGCACCATGGCTAGGTGCGGGGAAAACCCTACGAGTGACAAGGGCGGGATATTCGCATCCCGCACAACAGAACTTGATTATTAAATCAAATTTTGATGATGAGATACTAACATCTTTTCGCCAAAATGTCAAGAAGCTATGGAGCGTGGCTTTTTCGAAAGCTGACGTTACCCATGGAGGGTACTATTCTCCGGCCAGAAGCGTACCAAAGAAAAAAGCCTCCTTATTTAAGGAGGCTGTGAATTCGGACTTATGTTCAGTCTTCCACCGGATTGGCTACCAGAGTGCACCATGGCTAGGCGCGGGAACACTTACGATGACGAGACGAGATGTGGGCCATCTCTTACATACCACATTTTGATGATGGGATAGTAACACGTTTTCGCTAAAATGTCAATGGGTTATGGGGTTTTTAGCTATCCTCAGGGATTAACCCTACCTGTAGAGAGGTAAAAACTTTTCGCTCAGAGGCGGCGCCTGCTACACTAAAGCTACATATGGATGAAACATTGAAGGAAAAATTGCAGGATTACCTAGAGGGGCTTTCCTCAATCCACCTCGCCGACCATGTCGCCTTGGGAGCGGTTGTCTTCCCTGGCCACTTCCGACCAGAAGTGAACAGCAACGTTCGTGAAGCAGGCATCCCTGTAGAAGAACTGAACCATTTCGACCATTCCTTCTCCAGGCCGGTTGTTGAGTCGGCACTTAGGCAAGGCGAAGCCATTGCCCTTAATTGCTCCAGTGAGCCCCAAGCCTCCTTCCTGTCATTTCTTCGCTCAAACCTAGATACTGTCACAGCCCAGTTCAACGGTACCGTACTTCTCCTCCTTTCGGATGAGCAGTATGCCCACCTTCCCCTGCAGGAAGAACTTACATCCGTCTGTTCCCTCGCATGAGTACAGGCAACTTTGAACGCCCTTCTCTGCCATCTGCAGAAATTGAGCCAACCCAGCGGTTTGAAAAGCCACACGTACTTCAAGACGTGACGTTTGAAGTACGTCCCAAAGGAGCGAACAAGTTTGAGTACCGAAGCAGTTCTCCAGACAGGAAACTGGTTGTCCTCTCCCTAGACAGCGACCCGCCCGTTACTGGCATGATTTATGACGTGGAGGTCATAGACGACAGTGCACCGGACAACCCAATGGGAGGGAAATATACGGTACGGCTGTACTTTGGCAGTGGGGAAGAATTGGACGGACAAGAACTCCCCTTACCCTTAGTTGAGAACCAAACTGAGCAGCAACCCCGCAAGCCCCGCCCACTAGAGGTTAGCCCAGACGGTGAGACGCTCTATGTCCTCTCCACCGAGATACCGTACAACCAAGAGGGCGGCACCCGGGTGCCGTCTCGGGAGCGCTTCACCCACTTCATGTTAGATGAGCGGACACTTCGTACAATCGAGAAGGTCGCCACCGCAGTAGAACTGCAGCAACCATGTCTCCTGGAAGGTGAGACTGCTGCGTCTAAGACCAGCTCCATCGAGTACCTGGCCATGGCGTCAAACCATAATGTCATCCGCGTCAACCTTAATGGCCAGACAGACACCTCCGAACTTATTGGTAAGTTTGTACCGAACGACGGCAGGCTTGAGATAGAGTTTTCCCAAGCACTAGCGAGTGAGCATCTCATTGGTGACGAATCACGTGCCATTATTACTGCCGCCCAGGAAGATGGTCGCGCACTTACGCTCTTGGAATGTCAGAAAATCGCCCATAACGAGCAGATTGAGATCCCAGAATGGCGCTGGAAAGACGGTGTAGTGCCGGAAGCTATGAGATCTGGCGCCTGGCTCATCTTAGATGAGATCAACCTTGCGGAACCTCAAATCCTAGAGCGCCTGAACTCCGTACTTGAAAAAGACCCTTCGCTTTTTCTTTCAGAAAATGGCGGCGCAACTATCGGCCCAGAAGGAGATCTACCAACGCACGAGAATTTCCGCATTTTTGGCACCATGAACCCTGCTAGCTATGCGGGGCGTTCAGCCATGTCTCCTGCCTATAAAGACCGCTGGACCAGCTACATGTACGTTCCTTCCCCTGGCGAGGGTGACTACCTGGATATGATGAAGCTGCTTGTCTACGGTATCCAGCCGCAGGTCACCATAGACGGCACTGCTTACAAAGAAGATGACCGAGAGCCAGAGTATCCCCAGTTGTCGGAAATTGAGAATCTCCCTATTTTTCTAGCCCGACTAGCCAAGTTCCAGATAACAATCGAGGAGATGGCACGCGTGGGAACCATAGGTCGCACACGCAAGGAAAAGTACGTATTCACTCGCCGCGGGTTGCTAGAGATGCTCAATTACGCCGAGAACAAGAGCTTACTTGATCGCTCCAGTGGTAAGCGCGTGACAGTAGCCGACGACCCTCAGCGCATCCTCTCCAAAGCGGTTACGTACTACTTCTTGGATAAAATCACTGATTCGGATGACCGGAAGAAGGTGCAGGACCAGCTTGATGCAATTGGCCTCCTTTCCAATAGTTGGCT
>DATHWI010000121.1 GCA_035460805.1 Verrucomicrobiia bacterium
ATTTTGGAACAAGTCAAGGCGAGTGCACGTGAGGTACTGGCGGCATCGTGACCGCCGCGCGAGTTGCCGCCCAGGGGCAACTCGCCAACCAACGAGCAGGTACAAGCAACGGAGCAAGGCCACAAGGATCTCGAGTTGCCAGAGCTTGGGAGCGACGAGATGCTGGAGCGCCTTTGTGCCACGTTCAAGAAGAACCATGGCGAAACACCCTCAGCACCGCAGCTCACAATGCTGCTCCAAGAGTACGCCCACCGGTATCGGGGCCTGTCCCTCGCACGTGGCAAAGGGAGGCGTCTTGACGGAGCCTATACCTACGCTCCCGAGAATATCCTCCTCACTTGTGGGCGTAGCACGCGAGTACCTCGCGAACATTGAGGGAAGACGGCCTCTTGAGTCGTTTTCTCGCGCCCTCACACAGACACACACAGAACGACAAGGAGGCCGAGTATGACAGCGACAATGGAGTTGTGGTTTCGCAAGACGAATCGCCACGGGTGAGCCCCTCGTGCTGCCTTTCTCTTTTCACTGTTTGCCTCAGATGGTTGAGGTGCCACTCAATAAGAAGGGGAAGCGCGAACGTGGAGGAGGTGACGACATTTCAAGGTAATGTCTGGGCGCGCAACAGTCATGATTCTCACTCACCTCCAGCTCCGAGGAAAAGCAGCACCGCGCGAAACAAAAGAAGTCTGGCCAGGTAAGTGGGAACGCACAATGCACTGTGTCGCACAACAACAAAATGACAATCCTCTCCGCCAGGAAATGCGTGCCCAAACCATCCCCACAGCCACCTTGTAAGAAGCTCTTTTGGTTTTCTCCACAGTCTCCTCACCCACACCGTGGGGACGGCCAAGGAACAGGGCGGCAAAGCCGCCGCGTGGGCAGAACGCACAGCACAAGGCAGCGCCGGCTCCAAAGAAGATGCAAGGGCAAGCCAAGGGTGCAGCACCCCATGCACCAAGGACGCGAGAGCAGGCCAAGAAGAAGGCAGTGTCGGCTCCAAAGAAGCTGCAAGGGCATGCCAAGGATGCAGGAGCCGATGCAACGTCGCCTCCAAGGACGCGAGCACAGGCCAAGAAGACGAAGAAGTGAACAAAGTCCAGATTCAAGAGATTTGCGGCCAGTGGACCCGCCCCGAAAAACCGCCCAAAGAACGGCCAAAAACCGGCCCCCCCCCATTCAACGGCGAAAACGTACCCAGTTTTTGCATCCCGTGAGGGGCGTTTCTTCGCCTCACGCCCCCCCCCTGTTTCCAGCGGTTTTCACCCGTTGTCACGGCCCTCCGCTTTCATAGACGTTAAAAGAGAGTACTGTGGTTACACGTAAAAATGAGCACACACGTCAAAATGAGCAAAGGCCTGTTGCTCATTTTGCTTACCAGAATAAAACCCTACGCTTCATTGCCCATTTTGCGTGCAAAAAAAACAACCAAACCAACATTCAAATGAAGGGGACTCCTCCTATTACATCAATGTTTTCCCCTGTTGGGTCGTCCCTTGAGGAAGCTGCCCAAATAACCAAGGACCAGGTTCAGGCCCAAAGTCGCCCTCCCGCTCCAAAAA
>DATHWI010000122.1 GCA_035460805.1 Verrucomicrobiia bacterium
TACGATATCGTGTCGTCCCTTTCCCGCAAGAAAGTCACCGTCTACTTTGACGATCCCCGGGACAGCGGGGTGAGCAATAGTCGTGATACGCAGAAATACACCAAGGAGCGCCTTCTTTACGAAATTGCTGAAGGCCGGATACCGGTGGGTGCACACATCTACCGCACAGCGCACCCAGGCGCCAACCCGCAACGCATTCCCCTGCGTTAAACTGTCTGACAAATTCCAAGGCCTTTCCCCCAAAGAAAGGCCTTCTTTTTACCCCCTACATCTGGTACCCTACTATGTACACGCAACACTATGAAACACCTCCCAAAATTCATCTTCGCCTGGGTCACGTGCCTAGCACTGAGACTCATCCCCTTCCGCCCCGCTAACGCCGAGCCGCTTCTTGGCACCCTTATGCCGTTCACGAAAAAGTACGGCATGGTAAGTAACTTGGCCTTCATTGTCAGTTCCATGGTTGTTTACGATGTACTCACCTCTGGCATCGGCCCCTGGACATACGTAACTGCTTTTGCCTACGCACTGGTCAGCGTGGCATCCTCCCTTTACTTTAAGAAGGTTGAGGCCACCCGTATTCATTACGCCGGCTTTGCCGTTATAGCCACTCTCTTCTACGATGCCCTCACTGGCCTTACCCTAGGCCCAATTGTCCATAACCAGCCGTTTATGGTGGCGCTCATGGGACAGATCCCATTCACCATGTCCCACTTGGCTGGCAACTTCCTAATTGCCGCCTTCCTCTCCCCGCTTATCCAGAAGTGGGTAGTAGAGAACCCTGCACTAGAATTTTCGCTTCCTTCCCGCCGTACGGTTCAGGCCTAGGTAAAACCTGAGGAATAAAAAAGCCCCGTGTACGGTTTGTACACGGGGTTGATTGTAATCAGAGCATTGGCTCTCCAATAGGCCACTTCTTAACCCCTTTCCACTTGCCCTCAGACCACGCCTGAAGTTGCACACCCAGCCTGTCCTGCTGGCGGGCGTGCTGTACAAGTTCACGTACGGTGAATTGGCGGGCCGGCTTTTTGTTCCAAACCCAGGTATCACTAACGGGGTACGTAGCCGAAAAGGCCTCCGCTTCTTCTGCAGTTTGAAATACTGCAGTCCATTTTTTCTCCCGAGGGGCTTCTGGCTGAACATCCTCTTGCTTGCGCCAACGGGATGTTAGCTTTTCCCAGCGACTCTGTTTCGGAGCAGGCTCCTTATTCAGGGTAGGGTCATCCCCAGTGCACGACCAATATTTTTCCGCATAGGGGTCTTCAACAAACTGCTCAACTGCCTCTTCAAAATATGCGGGCGGCTGATCTAATTCTTTTCTCATACCTTTTCCTCCTCCCGAACCGCGGAGACCGGTACCGACTTTTCAAGCTTTCGCTTTACTGCGCAGAATCCTACCAAAAAGCTTTCCCTCGGTCAACATGCTACCCACAAAACAAAACAGGCCACCCGAAGGCGGCCTGCTGCCCGTTACTCAAACCCGCTTACAATTTCTCGTAGCGGAACTCAATCTTATCACCAGCCTTAGCGGTGTAGTCAGCGGCACCCACCTGGGCGTAGCCACCGTTCACGTAGAAGCCCCAATAGTGGGCATCGTCGGCAACGAGGCCGTTAATACCCTGGACCATCTCACCGTAAGAGGTGCTTTTTGTTTCAACAGTGTACTTAGCCTTTAGGGTGACAAGAGCGGCTTTGCCTTCTTCGCCATCAAAGGTAACAATCTCAGACTGGACCGGGGTAGCAGAAGCAGTAGGAGTAGCTTCAGGCTTTGCAGAGTCAGACTGCTTGTTGTATGCAAACGCAGAAACGCCACCAAGGAGAATAACCAGGGCAGCTACCAATGCAATGTTTTTATTACGCATATGCGTCCTTAACAGGAAATAGCGAGCACCATCTCCCTGTTACCGATAGAAACCCTGCTCGGGGTAGAGAACGTTTGAATGGTTATCGGACTTAAGGATTGCTCCTATCACCGTAGCGGCACTGTGGTCGGTTCGCACGACACTTCCCCATCTCGCCTCCCGTGAGGCACAAACGTCGGTATGACAACGGGCTGTCTTGATCAGGTTAGCAAGTCTTGGCGATAAGAAAAGAGGCCACGCAGTGGTGGCCCCTGAGATTTAGGCAATAATGCCAGAGAAAGCAAGGTCGATAAGCTCGTCATACCCAGGCAACCTCTCCTTAAGGTGTACCTTCCGGACTGCGATGGTCAGGTCTGAACTAGCAGCCAGGGGCTGGTCATTCCTGAGCGAACCATCAACATGGTCCATGAGGATGGTATCCACAACCACACTACGTAACACACCCTTCTTTGGAACCCGGATGCCGTACCGCCTCAACTCTTCCTGTGAAGGGTAGGGATCGGACTGCTCCAGATGGTGGCACGCCGCCACAATGGCACTTCTCTTGGCGTAGCGGGATTCCTCCCGCAGGAGGCTAAGGTACCCATCGATAGGATGTCTCCTAATGAGGGCCATATACTGTTCCCGGTTCTTGCTCCAGTCAGCCTTGGAGGCATACAGAATTTCCGGAGGGATCTTCTCCTTGCCTTCATCGTGGTCAAAGCCGCAGACAAACCCAAGGGCCTGTCTCTGCAAGCCTTCACCCCGTATGCGCGAGAGCCAATAGGCACCCACCGCAACCGTGCATCGATGCATGTACAACCGCGGGTCATGTTTCCATGCCCGTGCGCTCTTCATATCTAACCGGTCAAGGTCAGCCTCGGTAAAGACCTGCTCCTCCAGGAGAAGGCCTTGGATTTCCCGAAACATGAGGTCAGCCGGCTTATGGAATATTTCCCGCGCGTCGCGGTCGGGGGGACGCCCCTCACCGCTTCGTCTTCTAGACGGTAGTTCTCCCGTAATCAACGTTCGCACCCTCCTACCTCGCATGAGGCATGGGGTGAAACTAATAAAATGCATGAGACCTGTCAAGCGACTAGAAATGTCCTGTATAATCTGGTACAGTAATCTGCGTACAAATTATGTGGATGTTTTCCGAGGAGTCGGGCCTATAGCGCTATGCGCTAAACCCTCGCTAGCAACTCATCCGCACAAAAAACTTGAATGTTTCCGAGGAGTCGGGCCTATAGCGCTATGCGCTATGCCCTCGCTCGGGATAAGTGAGCAAGCAAGCTTGCTCACTTCCCCTCACTCGGGCCTATAGCTCAACGGTAGAGCAGTGCCCTCTTAAGGCATTGGTTCTGAGTTCGAATCTCAGTGGGCCCACCAAAATAAACTTCGATTAGGTAAGAGCGGCGCCATCGATTGAGTACTAGGTGCCATCGTCTAGCTGGTCCAGGACACCTCCCTTTCACGGAGGAGATCACGGGTTCGAATCCCGTTGGCACTACCAAAGAAAAAGAGTCGACCGTAAGGTTGGCTCTTTTTCTTTG
>DATHWI010000123.1 GCA_035460805.1 Verrucomicrobiia bacterium
AGGCAGTAGACGATAATCGTCGAAGAAATAGAGCGGCATGGCATCACACACGAGATTTAGCCTGGATCCAAACAGTACTCGGTATCCTACTCATTGCATGGGCAGCCTACCTTGGCTAGCACTAAGTAAATCTGTTTCACAAAAGCCCGGCATGACCGGGCTTTTTTCTATACCTGCTTGCTCACAAACTTGAACCGCGGACTAAGCTTTCCTTTATAGTCCACTTCCTCCACAAACTCTTCCTTGCGGCGGATCCACCAGCCGCCTTCCCCGCGCTCCAAACCCTGGTACACGCTATGGAATACCACAAACTCCTCGTTGGTATCGTCCATTTTTGCTACGGAAACGACCTTGTAGATGCCGCCTTTGTAGTGGCGGTAAATTCCTGGAGTAACATTCTCTTGCATGGCCTCACCGTATCATGGCCGGGCAGCATCGTCCATGTAAGATTTCAAAAATGAACGCCGGTGATACTCGGTCAACCCATATGCAGTTATGGCAGCTCGATGCGCCGCAGATCCGTAGCCCACGTTCTTTTCCCATGCATAGTGTGGGTGATGTACGGACAGCTCTCTCATAAAGGTGTCACGTGCCACCTTAGCAATGATAGAGGCAGTCATAATCGGCAAATAAGTCTCGTCCCCTTTCACAAACCGCTCGGTGGGGATTTCTTTCTCGTAGCCATGGAATAAGCCGGCATCGGCCAAGACCTTGTCCGGTCGCGCCGTCAAACCATCGAGAGCCCGTGTGGCAGCCAGGGTGGTGGCACCAACAATTCCCTTCTCATCTATTTCGGCAGCCGATGCCATGCCCAGGCCCCACGCAATCCGTCCCTTTAAAAACGCATTTCCCCGCTCCCGCGCGAGCAAGGTTAATTTCTTGGAATCGGTAGGTTCACGGCGCAGTACATTGCGCAGTTCATTACGGAGCAACTCCTCTTCAGACATCAAAAAGGAAGCCGCCACAACGGCCACGGGACCGGCTAATGACCCCCTTCCAACCTCATCTATGCCAGCAAGTAGCAAGTCAGCCATATGAATGCTAGTATAGCGGCATCTCGAACCTTGGTGACATTATGGGTCAAGAACACTCCTTCATCGTTGAGGAAGTGCTAGGGGTAATCCTGCTCCTCACCCTAATGGGTGGCTGGCATTTTCTCGGCTGGGTGCAAACCAGTTCGCCCTGTAACAAGTGGCGCATCTGGTGCAGCTCGCAGCTCGACCTGTTCCGGTGTGTGGCATGGTATGCAGTCATTCTTTCTTTTGCCGTTGCCACCGGCATTGTTCTTGGCAAAATGCTTTACTTCCTCATCAGCAACCGCGCACTGTAGCGTGGTTCAACCAAAAAGCGACCCCCGTGGGCCGCTTTTTTCTTTACTTACCCTTGGCAAGCATTGTCTTGAGGTAGCGGCCGGTATGGCTCTTCTCTACCTTGGCAACATCCTCAGGAGTACCGGTGGCAACTATCATGCCCCCGCCGGAACCACCCTCTGGCCCCATATCGATGAGCCAGTCCCCGCACTTAATGACATCAAGGTTATGCTCAATGATAAGGATAGAGTTACCCTTGTCCACAAGCGCTTGAAGCACATGGAGAAGGCGGTTCACGTCTTCAAAGTGAAGGCCAGTAGTTGGCTCGTCCAGAATGTAGAGTGTCTTACCTGTAGCACGGCGGGAAAGCTCTGTTGCAAGCTTAATACGCTGCGCTTCACCACCGGAAAGGGTGGTGGCAGGTTGGCCAATCTTCATGTAGCCCAAACCTACGTCATTCAACACGGCCAGCTTCTGCTTAATGGCAGGGATGGCATCAAAGAAAGCGAGCGCCTCTTCGACGGTCATATTGAGGACCTCTGAGATGTTCTTGCCCTTGTAGTGAATTTCCAAGGTTTCTTTGTTGTAGCGCTCACCGTGACACTCGTCACAGGTTACGTACACATCAGGAAGGAAGTTCATTTCAATCTTAAGGACACCGTCACCGGCACAGGTCTCACAGCGGCCACCCTTCATGTTGAAGGAGAAGCGTCCTTGCTTGTACCCGCGGGCCTTAGCCTCAGGGGTAGCGGCCCAAATGTCACGGATTGCCGTAAACATACCCGTATAGGTAGCCGGGTTGGAACGCGGGGTGCGGCCAATTGGGCTCTGATCGATATCGATCACCTTGTTCAAATGCTCAAGGCCCCTAATTTCCTCGTGCTTACCTGGGATGTCCTTGGCGCCATAGAAATGGGCGTTGAGGGCAGTGGCAAGAATGTCGTTAATAAGGGTAGATTTACCCGATCCGGATACACCGGTAACACAGGTCAAAACACCGAGTGGGATTTTGGCACTGACGTTGCGCAGGTTGTTCTCCTTGGCACCAATAATCTCTACAAAACGGCCATCGCCCTTGCGGCGTTTCTTTGGGGTAGGAATTTCCTTCTTACCAGAAAGGTACTGGCCGGTGATGGAGTTTGGGTTGGCAGCCACTTCCGCAGGGGTTCCCTGGGCAATAACCTCACCACCATGCTTACCGGCACCAGGGCCGATATCGATAAGGTGGTCAGCAGCCTCCATGGTTTCCTGGTCGTGCTCTACAACAAGAACGGTATTGCCAAGGTCGCGCAAGCGGGTAAGGGTCTCTAGGAGACGGGTGTTATCGCGCTGATGCAGACCAATGGAAGGCTCGTCCAAGATGTAGAGTACGCCAGTAAGGCCAGACCCGATCTGGGTAGCCAAACGGATACGCTGCGCCTCACCACCAGCCAAAGTGTTGGCTGAACGGTCCAAGGTAAGGTAAGAGAGACCAACATCTTGAAGGAAGCCTAGGCGGTCACAGATCTCTTTAAAGATCTGGCGGGCAATGTGCTGTTCGTTTTCAGTAAGCACGCCACCCTTTTGGAGGTTGCCAAAGTAGACCGCAGACTCATCAACGGTCATTTGGTTCACCTCAACAATGTTCTTGCCGGCAACCTTTACGCCAAGCACCTCAGGACGGAGACGGCCACCTTCACAGGTTGGGCACTTTTCTTCCACCATGTAGCGCTCAATTTCGCTGCGCACATAGTCAGACTCGGTCTCTTTGTGACGACGGGTAAGGTTAGGGATAACACCCTCGTAACTGGTGGTGTAACCAGTAACTGTGTATTTTTCTTCACCTGTACCAAAAAGCACAATTTGGCGCTGTTCTTCCGTAAGGTCCTGCCAGGCAGTGTTCATGGGAACCTTTTTAAGGCGTGCCACTTCTTCCATAACCTTTAGGTACCAAGTATCGAAGCTCGTGGAACGGCTCCAAGGGCGGATAGCACCCTCTGCAATAGTAAGGCGGGGGTTTGGCACAACACGCTCAGGGTCTACCTGAAGCAAGCGACCAAGGCCTTGGCACTTTGGACATGCGCCGTGTGGGCTGTTGAACGAGAACGAGCGGGGCTCAATTTCCGGAAGGGAAATGTTATCGAAAGGACAGTAAAAGTCCTCAGAGTAAAAAGCCTCACCCTCAGCCTCTAGACGGGCAACGACCAACTTTCCTTCAGCAAGCTTAAGCGCCTTCTCGATAGAATCCAGAAGAC
>DATHWI010000124.1 GCA_035460805.1 Verrucomicrobiia bacterium
TTGCCCTTATACTGCGTGACGATGATACCTGCGCCCTTACTCCGCCAGCGTACTTAGAAACCGTGTATGGCCCGGCTTGGGAAAAGAAGCTGCCTGTATCACTATCGGTAGTGCCTCGCATTATTGGCAGTCACAACCCCAATATTCCTCCTTCGGAGCGCGGTACTGGAAAAGAGTATGTGCTCACAGAAGAGAGCCCTGTTTTTAGTTTGTTGCACGAGAAACAGCAAGAGGGCTTGGTAGATATTGTCCAGCATGGCTACTTTCACACGACAAACCTAGACCTTAGGTATCCGCCGTTTGGTGAAACTACGGGTTATACCCGGGAACTACTGCAGCAGTCTTCCGAATTCTATGGTGCTTCCAACGCGGAGATCCGAGAGCGGATTACCAAGGGGAAAAAACATCTCGAAGATTTATTTGGAGCGGGTTCAGTGCGCAGTTTCGTGGCACCACAAGAATACCTGACGCCTAGTCTCTGGAAAGAGTTGGTGGCACAGGGGTTTGTTGGGTATAGCGGGGGCATCCGCCCTCAGTTTTGGGAATACGTGCCAGTGAGCGCGGTATCCGCTAAGGCGTTCATGGGGTTGGTATCGGCGGTAATCCGTCGCACTTCACCGGCCTTTCTAGGTGAGCAGGTGGCCAAACTCACACCACAGCTTCCACTGTTGCCCGCAACCTACCGCCACTACTGGAGTGGATACCAAACTCCGGAACAAGCGGCCAGCACATTGGCTGAGGGTAAACGAATACTTCATAAAAAATATGAAGACGGGGAAGGATACTTCCTGCTTCTTACCCACTATTGGGAATACTTTGGTGATTGGCAGAAGGCCCCTACGCAAAACCTGCAGCTTGAAGGGCTGCACGACTTGTTTGCGGAGATGGCTTCCCTTGAAGGGGCGTGGCCATGCACCCTTACTGAGTACAGTGAGTATATCCGCCAGGCCTAGTCCTAAAGGCTGGACTTCTTGAGGGGGTGAGGGCGGACGAAGAAAAACCCTCCTAGGGCCACCAGGGCCTGAATGAGAAGGTAAGAAATGCCGGCGGCATTAAGCCCGTACACCCTAAGGGTAAGCGCGGAAATGATGACCCATCCTACTGCAAGGAGAGTGAAAAGCACGTATACGGTCCGCAATTTGCGATAAATACGCTGCAGGACAACGGTGAAATCGTTCAGGGCAACGATTGGCTTTGCGGCGAGGAGCAAGAGCAGAAGGCCAAACCCTTTCTCTGCATATTCTGCGCCAAACAACCCGAGTGCAAAATGGCCCAGGTAGTAGGCTAGGACAAAACAGACGGCCATGTAGCCCCAGATAAAGTACATAATATTTGGGAAGCGGTCGGCGAGCGTTTCTTTGCTACGGCTTCCTTCAGCAAACGTTACGGAGATGGCTGCGCTATTAAGGATGCCCACTGCGGAGACGGCCATCAAACAGACAGAGAAGACGGCGGTGCTGGCTGATCCTAAGATACTCGTCACAATAATTGGCATGAGGAACTCGGGGGTGGTAGCCAAAAGGGCGGTGCCGTAACTTCCTGCTGCGTAACCGCCAACGCCAACCAAGGCGGTTCTGTCGAGGGTGCTACGAAGCTTGGCCCCAGGTGGGAGAAGGACAAAGAGGCCGAGGATGGCGGAGGCAGCGGCAGAGATGGCGAATGCCAGGAAGAGGCCTTGTCCCCCAGAAAGCCCGCTGAGGCGGAAAACAAAATACCAAAGGGCAAGGCGTGCACCATTCTGAACAATGTCCTGGGCGATGATCCAGGGCACTTTTTGCTGTGCTATCCCAAGGGCAAAGCAAAAGTTAATCCACACCAGCGAGAGGGTGGAAACAAGGAAAACGAGCATCCAAGGCCATTCTTGTAGAAAACGCAGCTGAGGCAGCCAGAAGTTGAGGCTGCAAATAAAGATGAGGCTGCCCGCAAGTGCACTGAGTCCTCCCAGGAGAAAGGCTGCTTCCACTACCCGCTCGGGACGCTCGTGGTTGGGAAGAAAATAGGGAATAGCGTAGTCAAAACCAAGCCGCGAAAAAAGGGCAATGAGGGAGCTGGCCGCAACCATGGTGCTGGCAGTACCTACCTCTGCCGCGGGAAGAAGGCGGGCGGCGAGCAACCAAAAGGCTGCCGTTAAAATTGCCGCTAGTGCCGCATCACAAGAGAGTAAAAGAGAATTGGAAACGAAACTGGTCCGGGGGATTCTCATTACCGTTAGGGCTTTTGAAACTTAAGGATAGTGGTTGGCCCCAACTGACGGAGAATGGGTAGCCACCTGAGGGCTACCAATACCCGAAGAAGCAATCTCTTTAAACCAGAGCCTGGTTCGGTGGGAAGATGGGAGGGGAAGGTTGTCAGGAAGGTAACCTTGAGCCCAGCCTGCTCTACAAGTTTCTGAAGCGTGTAAGCGGGAAGCTCGTGCGCATCAAAATTGTGCCGGTGCTGCCAGTAGTCGCCTTCTTTCAGCTCACCTGTCGGGTCGCTGGGGATAGGGTCGTTGCGGTGGAAAAGGTAGTGCTTTAGGGAGAAGTGGTGCATGGAGGCTGCATTGCTCACGCGAATAATGCCCTCGCTTCCTGGCCGCATAACCCGGTAGAGCTCGCTGAACATGGCGGGAAGGTTGGGGACATGTTCCACTACGGACTGTGAAAACACACGGTCTACCGAATTATCCTTAAGGGTGAGTTTCTCAAGTGAATCTACGGAAAGTGAAAGGTTCTTAACCCCCCGTTTCTTTGCCAAGGCCTGGCCCATCCCAATACCAACGGGCGAGAGGTCTACGGCGATAACTTGGTTCTTGGGAAGCTGCTCCGCGATCCAGACGGTAATGGTCCCTTCGCCGGCTCCCGCATCAAAGAAAACCTGGTCCGGCTTGGTGGACCGTACAAAATCCAGCATTTCATTTTCAATGGCAGGGGTTTCACCCGTCTTAACGTTGTGCTCCCGCATCATGCGGTAGTACGTTTTGTTGGTGCGGAAGGCATCCGCGAGTTTTGGGTTGGAATCTGCCATGGGGAGCTGCTAGCAAGTTGAAGTTAGGGGTTACCGCTTAGGGTCTGGTTTGGAAAATACAGCGATCTGGGTAAACCCGATGGCTTTGCCGATAGGGGTAGTACGAAGGAGTACCTCAAACGGCTGACTGACCGCTTGACGGAGGCGGGGAACAAACAGGGGAAGGTGGAGGAACTTGGAAACCATGAAGGAAGCCTCTCCGGCCCATTGCACAAAGTACTGTTTGGCAACGGCAAAGCCGGCATCTTTAAAGTACTTGCTGAGTGAACCAGGGGTTTGGTAGTGCTCGTACCCGTCTTCACCTTCGTAGTGCCCATAGAAAGGTACTGGCTCGATGGTGACTTTGTTCTTCCGGAAGACATTGGCCACTATTTGGACAAAGTTGTGGACAAAATAGATGCCCCGGTCGTTAATCCAAAGTTGGGAACCAGATTTGTTAGGTGTAGTGATGTAAATCTTGCCACCTGGCTTCAGTACCCTGAGGATTTCCTTTGCGTAGCTGGACAGGTCACGGATGTGCTCCACGGTCTCAATACAAAGGATGCAATCGATTGAATTGTCCTTAAGGGCAAGGTGCTGCAAGTCGCCTGCGATAGGGACCAGGGTTGGCTGGTCGTAGCGCTCTGCGCCATCAGCGAGAAGGGTGTTGGACAGGTCGTAGCAGATGGTCATTGGCGCCTTTTTCTCGCCATACAAATCCAAAAGGTAGTTGGACACATATCCCTCGCCACCACCTGCGTCCAGGATGACCTTGGCGTCAGGATTTTGCTTGTGGATAAGGTTGCAAACAAACCAGCGCGAAGCGTTCAGGTTGTGTTCGTCGCGCATGCGCAGGTAGGGGTCTGTTTTTTTGACCCACCAGCCGTCACCTTGGGCAATGCGGTCTGCGTAGAACCCATTGTAGGTAATGCGGTCTTTGTCAGCGGACTTACCCCATGGCTTGCGGGTATCCATCATGATGGGCATGTCATCCTCAATGGAAAAACTTGCGTCACAACCCTTGCATACGAGGTTGGTTTTTTTCTTGTCCAGTTCCCCTCCACATGAAGGGCACTGCATGAGTTTTAAAATAGAGGCGGCGGTCATGACTGTGATTGGTAATATGTTTTAAACCAGGCTGCGAATTCAGCGAGGCCTTGGTCTAGGCTAACCTGTGACTTCCACTGTAGCAGCTCCTGTGCCTTTGTCGTGTCTGCAGAAGTGAGGAGTACGTCACCAGGCTGCAGGGGCATGTAGTTTTTCTTTGCTTGCTTTCCAAGATGCTTCTCCAAGGTTGTAATGAATGTCTCCAGCTCCACTACGTTGCTGCCGCCCAGGTTGATGATTTCGTAGGCGAGAGGCGTGTCGATAGAAGCAATGACGCCGCGGGCGATATCATCGATGAAGGTAAAGTCGCGCTGCATTTTGCCGTGGTTGTAGACGTCAATTTCCTTATCATTCCAGATAAGGCTGGCAAATTTGATAGGTGACATATCCGGCCGCCCCCATGGCCCGTACACGGTAAAGAAGCGGAGGCCAGTAGACTGTACACCAAACAGGTGGTGGTAGGTGTGGGCAATTACCTCGCAGCTTTTCTTGGTTGCGGCGTAGAGGGAAATTGGCCTGTCGGTATTCTGGTCTTCTACAAAAGGGGCGCTGTCTGAGTTCCCATATACAGATGAAGAAGAGGCGTAGACAACCTGCGGGATGTTGCGGTGGCGGGCCTGTTCAAAAATACAGGTGGTCCCCATAACATTGCTGTGGATGTATGCCAGCGGGTTCTCCAATGAGTAGCGTACCCCGGCCTGAGCTGCCAAGTGGCAGATTGACGTTACGCCTGGGTGCTTGTCTAAGACACCGTCAAGGAAAACGGGGTCGGCTACGTCACCCTCGTAGAAATGGAAATTTGGGTAAGGGGAAAGCCAGGCAAGACGGTCACACTTCAGTTGGGGATCGTAGTAGTCGTTGACGTTATCTATACCTATCACCTCATCGCCGCGCTCAAGCAGCGCCTTGGCAACGTGCGAGCCAATAAAGCCTGCGGCCCCAGTAAGGAAAATCTTTTTCATACTGGCTATACCCCTACGCCGCGGTAGGTGAACCCTGCTTTTTCAGCTGCGCTGCGTTGGAAGATGTTGCGGCCGTCCAGGAGTATATTGCCCCTCATGGCCTCTTTTACTTCCGCCAGGTCTACGGTGCGGAACTCGTCCCACTCGGTAACTATGAGGAGCGCATCAGCCCCTTTGGCGGCGTCCAGCGAACTGTCGCAGAAGACTGTTTCGGTAGGAAGCTTGTGCTTGGCCTCTTCTTGTCCCTTTGGGTCATAAACTTGCACCGTTGCGCCCGCCTCAATGAGCGCGGGGATAATTTCCAGTGAAGCAGCTTCCCGAATGTCGTCAGTGCGCGCTTTGAAGGTGAGTCCCCATACGG
>DATHWI010000125.1 GCA_035460805.1 Verrucomicrobiia bacterium
CCCATTTAACCCACCTAAACCCTTGGCGCAACAAGGGGTTATTGAGGTAACTACCCCCTGCAAACCGCCTGCTACCCGGTATAAAAACGCCCTCAATACTGCAAAACCGCTCATTGCAGCGCGCGGCCAGTTTTTACGGAAGGTCGCCTAAGTGGTGTTCCTCCTAGCACCCGGGCGGTCTCCGCTTTTTATTGTTGAGCTTGGTTTAGCACCGCCTCTCTGCCGGGCTCTCAAGAGCGGGAGAGGGAACCGATCTGGCTCCCTCTCCGTTTCTTTGCTGCTGATTATGCTAGGCGGCCTTCTTCTGGGCCTTCCAGGCTTGCTTGCACTCACGCTTGAAAGCGTGGCGGGTCTTCTTATCCGTCGGGAATGCGAGCTTTGCCGCCTCCTTACAGGGTGTACCAGCAGGGATATATGCTTGCGCCTTGTCCACGGACAAAGACATACCTTTGTCTTGGAATAGATGAAGCGATATAGGCGCCGCGCACAGCACTGCTGCTCCCAATAGAGTCGCTCCAATCACGCTTATCTTTTTCATGTGCATTCTCCGGTTGCCTGGCAAAGATACACAACATTGCTGGCCGGTGCGGGCCAAGCGCCGAAAACATATCAACGGGATTTGAAGGGTCAAACGCTAAGGTAGTGCGGTTTCGTACCGACCAAAGAGAAGCCCCGCTTTACGGGACGACCAGGCGCGGGGCTTGAGGAAGACATGCTGGAGCCTAGTGTGGAAGCACCAGGATGGAAGAAGCATACACCCTCCGAGGGACGTTCAAAATAGCTGCAAGAGCAAAAGGGAGAGGCCCGTTTGGATGGACACCGAGCCTCTCCCCGGTTCCACTCTAGGGGGGAACCTGTGATGGCAGGGAAACCATCACACCACTTAGCTAAGAGCTACTTCCCCTGTGACAACCCTCCAAGCGTCGAAACCGGACGTAGGAACACCCTTCCCAATCGCGTGTTGAATCGCTGCCGGTGAATGGCCCTCAAGCAGAGCCCACGGGCAATCAGCCCCGAGCTGAGAGAAGCCCGACTGTGGTGTTTGCCATGCAGTCGGGCTTCTTGCTTGGAACTGCTTCGCTATTCGGGACCGAGTAACGTTGGCAGCTTGGCGAAGTTGCTCGCCAACCGCCTTGCCTCGTCCATTGTCAGCACCCCTGCTGTTCCCGCGTCATTATCGTTCTCACGGGCATAGAAGTAGGCGAGCGACTGCCCGCTGGCGTCAACCACTTTGAAGCCTCCAGGCAAGCGTTGCACGGTCCAGGGCGGTGGGAAGCGGCGGTTGGGCATTGAACTTCGTGCGGTGGCGGTGCCGCGTATAATTAATCAGGGTTGAATGAGAAAAGAGCCCCGACCGCAGGGTCCAGGGCTCTTCCCGCTCCCATGAGGGAAAGCATTGGGCGAGCTACGCTAAACACACGACGAGATACGATGAGCTTACCGAACCCGGTGGGAGTCGAGTCGTCCATATAAGAGCGACGACTTAGGGCAACAAGCCTATGCGACGAAGCCCCGGAGCGGGGACACCGGGGCTTCTAGGTCGCTCTCGCGTTTGGGATAGGCTTTTGGGGAACGGGGGCTGTTAGGGAAGCCTATCCAACCTGCATGTTTCAACGTGCGGCAGTCGCAATCGTTCCTAGCGCCTTATCGCTGATCAGCTTCGTCCACCATGCGCTTGCCCTTCTCCGTAAGCCGGAGGAAGCGAGCGTAACCCTCGCGGCGTTGCTCGACGTAGCCAAGTTCCACGAGTTGATCCCAGGTTGTTTTGCGAACGAATAGTTGGCGGCTCGCTCCCAACTGGCCACCCAGAGTCTTAGCTTTCGAAGGGCGTTAGTTTGGCGGCTATTGAGCAGGGGCATGGCGCCGATTCTAGGGAAGCTCTTTCGCGCCCGCCACAGGGCATCGTAGCGGGCTTATCGCTTATCAGCTTCATCCACCACGCGCATGCCTTCCTCCGTAAGTCTAAGGAAGCGGCTGGAACCTTCGTGGCGATCCTCCACGTAGCCAAGCTCCACAAGCTGGGTCCAGGTCACTTGGCCAATGCCGGGGTAATTGGCGGCTCGCTCCCAAC
>DATHWI010000126.1 GCA_035460805.1 Verrucomicrobiia bacterium
CCGGGGTGGCGGCTCGTGCCTCGCCTGACCCTAGGCTCTTTTCTCAGACGCCGTTGGCGTCAATGCAGCAACAGATGATTAACAGACCATACCTGCAAAGCGTGACTGATCATTAGCCTGACGCGTAGGCGCATTGCAGGACTGGCATTGGAAGACGTGGGTGACGCGCAGTCAGGCTAATGCCCTGACACTCCTCTGCCGGACCACAGAAAAAGGGAAATGAAGATCACCTTTCAAACATGCCTAATCACTTTCCCCGTGCCTTCATCCTACACTCTACCAAATCTCTTTCTTCGAACGATCAGCAGCACCCCTGCAATACCCACCAGCAAAACCCCGCTGGGTTCAGGCACTGGCGCGAAAGTCAGCGCCTGAAATCCCACATTGTAGTTGAACCCCCCGTCGTTGCGCAATCCACTGAGCGCAGCGGAAGTAGTGCCGGTGTAGACAAAGAACATTTCCGCGGACAGGTCCGTGCCAAGATTCCGTGATTGGTAAACATCCAGTGGGTTGACAGTTCCCTCGACCAGGAAAAATTTCTGCCACTGAGAAGTGGGGGGCCCTCCGGTGGATGTGAATCCACTTACAACGCCTGGTCTGATCGACAAGCCTCCTGAGGTGAGCGCCCAGTCAGAATCTGTAGGCACGGCGCTGGTTTCGAAAGAGAAATTGTAATTGGCATCATACTGTCCCGCCGCTGCTTCCTGGCGATTAAGGTTCAGTCCGTAACTGGGCCGGTTGATCAAATCGGCGAGTTGAAGCGCTGTCGTCCCAGGAGAAATGACGATTCCCAAATAGGCCCCGTTGTTACTCTCCGGCGTCAAAGAGTAGTCTACTGCGGACACATCTGCATAACTGAGTGGCGTTCCCGAAGTTTGTATGGCACCCAGGGAGAAGCTGACAGTGAAGGAACTGCCAAAGGGACTGTCAGCAGGGGAACCGACCAAATCATACTGAATGGTCGCCGTACGGGTCGTCGCCAGACTGGTAAAATCCGATGCCGCGTAGTTGGGAACATAGGTGACCTGCGCTTGCACCTGCAAGGAAGACACCGCCAGGAGAAGTACGAGAAGGAGACTTCCCGCGAACAGACTGCTTTTGTACATAAAGATGAAGATGAGCCGTTATGACAACTCTAATATTCCTCCCATGAAATAGAACTCAACTATGGTGCCACGAATCCGGCTAGAAATAAGGACAATTGTCACAATTGGATCGACGAACAGCACGTAGGTGAGCCCAAACTGTGCAAATAGGGCTACCTTATGGTATGATGGAAAAGCTCATGGTGGTCGACTGGAAGAGCCAGCCATCTTCGTAGCGCACTCCTACGGCCCCCCGTGCGTGACCTCCTCCTCCAGCCTCCCATCGCAGGATTCGTGGTTCATCGTTTCGCCATGATGGATCTGCCGGGGGCTACAGCGTAGCGTGGATTGGAGCGCAGGCCCTTACACCTATGAACCTGCAAGGCTCTTTGACGTGGGCGCATTGCATGTTCGGAGGTCAAAGGAAGCGTCATCGGCATCCACACCTGAACTATAGGA
>DATHWI010000127.1 GCA_035460805.1 Verrucomicrobiia bacterium
CCGTTTGACCTTCCCCTGTCCAGCCACAACGAAGATGAAACGGAAGATGTGCTGCGCTCCAACATCACTACGCTCCACGGGCTTATCCGCCTCATGGCAGGCGGCATGACGGCCGAAGAAGACTCAATCTTGGACAAGGCCCTCTACGAGTCATATGCCCTCAAGGACATTACGTCAGACCCTTCTACTTGGCGTAATCCTCCCCCGCTCATGTCGGACCTCGTGGCAGTACTGGCAAACCTCAGGGGAGCAGAAAACCTTATCCTACGGCTCAACAAGTACGTAGATGGAACCTTCTCCAGCCTCTTCAACCAACCGACCAACTTCCAACTTACCGGGGGACTTGTGGTCTTCTCTGTACGAGACCTGGAAGAAGCGCTGCGCCCTATCGCCATCTTCATGGTGCTTAACTACATCTGGAACTCTGTCCGGAGCGAGATGAAGCGCCGCCTCATGGTGGTAGACGAAGCCTGGTGGATGATGCAGTACGAAGACTCAGCCCGCTTCCTCTACGGTTTGGCCAAGCGTGCACGCAAATACTTCCTAGGACTCACCATTATCTCCCAAGACGTGGAGGACTTCCTGTCTAATAAGTATGGGAAAGCGGTGGTCTCTAACTCGGCCATGCAGGTGCTGCTCAAACAATCCACGTCGTCAGTAGATGTGGTGGCAGGCGTGTTCAACCTCACTGAACAAGAAAAATACTTGCTCATTAATGCCACGGTAGGTGAGGGCCTGTTCTTTGCCGGGTTAAGCCACGTAGCTGTAAAGATCACTGCCTCTTATACCGAGGATCAAATTATTACTTCAGATCCAAAACAGCTTTTGGCTATGCGCAAAGGCATTTAGCCTAGGCGTCTCATCATGCCCGAGACACCCGATTTACTACCCCCAGAACCCGAATCCACTCCTCGTCCCGATAAGGGAATGAGCCTTGAGGACTACTTCAAGCTATTGGGGGATTTTTCGGATGGTACACCAGAGTTCATCAAGCTGAACCCTGAGTACCTTGTAGGGAAGGGAATTGATTACGCAGTGGACACAGCAGCCGAGCACCTGGAGGGTGAGGACCCCAACTCCTTACGGGCACAGAACGTCCACACGGGCGCCAAGACAACCAAGAAAATTGCCAAGGACGCAGCGTACACGGGGATTAAGGGCTACCACGCAAAAAAAACGGCTAGTAACCCTGCAAATGTCCCTCCCGTTCAGGGCATTACGGCTAACGGCGTCAAAGCCAAGGCGGGCGCCAAGGACCTTAAAGGGCGCTCCATGGATAATTTGGCGTATGGCGCCAAGACCATGGGAATTGATACGGCTGCCAAGTTCCTAGGCGGCGATGACCCGAACAGCCTTCGCGCCAAGTCTGCCAAGTTTGCTGCGCGCGCAGCAAAGGACGCGCTGGACATCTCCAAGCTGGTGGCTACTGCTGGTACGGATATCAGCTCTTGGATCACCCTGGCTAAACGCGAGGGGAAAACCGTACTTACCCTTGGCATTATTGCCACCTGTGCGGTTCTCTTGATCGGTTACGGGGTGGGCAAGCTCTTAGGTCAGCTCTTTGGCGACAAGAGCGGCGGCATAGGCATTTCCTCTACCAGTCCGTTTGCTGCAGGCAGCTCCAACCCCGAGGGCATCTTCCTCAACGTCATGAGCGACAAGTACAACGTGGTAGACCCTAAGACAAAGCGGGTCAAATCCACCCTCACCCTGGAGGCAACGAGCGGCGGCTTCAGCGATGAGCGCGATGCCATCCGCGCCACCCCTAGCAACTCCAGTGGCGTAACAGGGGACGACAAGAAGCCTAT
>DATHWI010000128.1 GCA_035460805.1 Verrucomicrobiia bacterium
TACCAGACACATTTGCAGGAGGATACTGAATGCATATTTACCTAATGAAAGTGGGATGGAAAAACACCCTAATCCTAAAGTTGCCTATCCGGTAGCAGGCGCACTCGTCCTGGCTCTCGGCATTGGCGCATACCTGTACACACGGGTACCTGTAGTAACTACCACTCCTGAACCGGAAGCAACTGCTACACCAGAAGCAACAGCCACTCCGGCGGCCACTGCTACACCAGCAGCCCTCAAAGAAGAGCCCTACAACAAATCCGGCACTATTGTTGTCATCTACGCCAAGGCCGATTCCAGCCAGCGCATATACAGCTACTTTGACACCACCAAAAAGGAAGTGGTTGCCACTTATGAGCCCGCAGGAGAAACCGACGGCGGGGGCAGCTCCTACGAAAATGAAGATGTCCAATTTGATGCAGCAGGAAATTCCTATACAGAGAACAGCGAGTACGGAGGAAAGGGAGCAGATGCACCTGTTTATACCCGCATTACCAAATTCCCCGCTAAAGAGCGTGTCGTTGATATAGACGGCATTGCCAGCAACCAGTGGAGAGTAACAAAAGACGGTGCCAAAATTTACCTTCTTCTCAGGAATAGCGATGACGACGGGCAAGACCTGTATGTGGTAGACACCTCCACAAAGGCCCGGACTAAATTGGCGGACGTTGGAGTAGTCAACACACAAATCATCCTCTCCAGTGACGAAAAGCTGATTTACCTTGGCGAGAGCCGCCAGCGTAAAGAGGGTGAGAGCTTTTTCCGCGACCAGTACCTTCGCACCGTAGACCTCGCCACCAACAAAGTGACAGAGAAGCAAATCTTCAAGCAGGAAAACACTACGGTTACCGCAGATGTGGACGGTGCGGTGTTTGGGCCAAATATGCGCAAGATAGCTTATGACACCAATCCCTTTAACTCATCAGCTGGATTGAGTGCTCTCAACCTAAGCGATGGCACAGTGGAAAACCTCTTTGCCTTTGACGCATCAGGGCAAGCTTCAGGCATTGAATGGGCGCCCGACGGCATGACCCTGGCCTTTGCCGTTAGTAACGTTGGGCCTTCTATCCCTAGCAAGCAGGGTATTTGGACCTACGACTTTTCCACCAAAGTGGGCACAAAACATATTACCTCCAACATCACCAACCCCATGGATGGTGCAAAAGGCGGTATGAACATGGCAATCAATTCCTATGACGGAAAATCGTTTATCTACGAGGTAGATGACACAATTACCTACTACGATATTGCCAGCAAGAAGAGCTACGTGATTGCAAAGAATACCAATAGTGGCAGTGGCTGGATCCTTACCCACCGGTTCTAGGGTTTTAAGAGGATGAAAAAATACCCGCCCCACGGCGGGTATTTTTGAATAGCAAACATTCTCATGAAACCAGCTCTGGAAGCTATACAGACAGCCCTTATTTTGCTATTGTCTCCTCAGCACTTCGACAACCCGACCCGCGGTAACCATTACCGCACGTAGAGGCACTCATATGGACGCACAATCTCAACCTACTCAAGCAGGGCAACATTGGGGAAGAAATCTCTACCTCTTCTTGCTCATAGTCATCCTTCACCTTCTCAATCTGGCCTTCGTGACCGTGGCGTACAAACTGTTTGCCTACCCAGGCAGCTTCTTTGCCAGCCTTTTCGCGATCGGCGCTCTTAAGGAACTGTGCGAGCGCATACCAGGTTCAGAGTGGCTGCTTCGTAGCTTCTACCTTGTAATGGGCTCAACCGCCCTCTACTCATTGTGGAGCTGGGTTGCTTAAGCAGGGCCACGGCAAACACCCTGGGGGATGTCCATGAGCGACTTCCCCCCAGGTTTCTATATCGACAATCCCCTGTCTGCTAACCGGGGCGATATGCCTCACCCAATTTGCTCTTACCATGATGCCAAGAGGCGGGTTCGCAGAGCGGCTTGGAACGAGTTTCGGAAAACAAGCTGCGGCTTCTGCGGAAAAGACTTTGCGGAAACACGAAAGTGGGGAGTCCTTACGGACCTCCTCTATACTTTTGCCGTACTCAGCCTTATCGGCGTAGTCTTCCTACCGGGAATACTGCCGCGCATTGGCGTGCTCGTACTCTTTGGAGTCTGCATGTATGCGGGAAGCAGAATGTCCGACCGATGGTCCAGTGCTTTTCCCCAGCTGATGGATAACCGCACCTGGGCGCACGCATTCTGCTACAACCGACTTCGGTTTGAGCAAACCAACAGTAACGAGAAGAAGGGCTAATTCCTCATTGAGGCACCAAGTACTAGGTGCCTCTTTTTTAATGCTGTTTACTGATTGACAAACCTGTTGGATTGTGCTAAAGTAGCGCATCTTCACTTGCTTTCTATGTCCCCGCATTCCGTGCGGCATCATAGGTAGCAAAACTACTGAGAGAAGAATGTCTCACCGATACATTCACCTCCAGCAATGGAGGGTGCTACTGGGAAGCACGTAAAACATATCCCACCCTCCCTTTGGGAAAAGAGGTTTAACATAGCAAGTACACGAAGAACAAAGATCGGCAAGATTAGCTGGAATAATGACGATTACCACTGGAAATCCTTCTCAAGAGAAGACGAATACAGTGGAATCCTCCTTCTGGACCACATCATAAAGAAAAACGGCGGGCTAATGGGAGTCCCCCCTCTTACCCCAGCACTACGCACCCACTTTCAGCAGGTCCTAGACCGTGATATTGCCCTTTTCAAGAAGGAGATGTTCGATCTCGGATTGGAAATCAGGCTGAAAGTCCCACTTCCACCCTGTGAGATTCCACGACGAGCCGTCGAAGACGTAGAGAGCTACCGCTGGACAGTTGAGATGGACCAGGTGGCTAGTGACGCAGTCACGAGTACCCACCCCCTCTTCACCGTTATCCGCAGCCTTATCGGAAGAACCGGCTTTGGGGTCCAGGTCAGAATCGACAAGCTTAACCGCACGTCGGTAACACTCTACTTTGCGCAAAAGGAGCCTGTGCGAAATTCGCATGGCTACCTGAGGGTAGTAGGTGATCTGATTGATACTTGGGTGAACAAATGAAAAAGAACGAAATACTGATCAAATTCGGCAATGAGCAGTTCCTGCTCGACCGTCTCAGCCAACAGGACTTCGCCCCTAACGTGAAGAAATACGGCATCGGCCTCCTGGCCCGCATGATGGCTGGAAGGGAACTCTACCCTGACGGCGTCGTACTCGCCATCGAGGAATACTTGGTTAAGTACCTGAGCCAAGCCAGCTGCGAAGTCAACCGACTTTTCTGGACGTACAAGATGACGCACGTGCGAACCATCATCAAGGGACTACTCCCCAATGAAGGCGAGCAGGAATGCGTCCTGCGCCACTACGAGGCATTCATGGCAACGCTGGAAACTCCAGCCGCTGCCTAACCAATCGCCCCCAATCGCAACTGCGTGCGGGGGAAAACCAGAGTTATCAACTATTGATGCCTCTGGTTTTTTATTTACCCTATCCCGCCG
>DATHWI010000129.1 GCA_035460805.1 Verrucomicrobiia bacterium
CCCCGTGAATGTCGGCCGTAACTATAACGGTCCTAAGGTAGCGAAATTCCTTGTCGGGTAAGTTCCGACCTGCACGAATCGTGTAACGAGTTGACTGCTGTCTCCAAGGAGTGCTCAGCGAAGTTGTAGTGGCGGTGAAGATGCCGCCTACCCGCAGCAGGACGGAAAGACCCCGTGCACCTTTACTGTAGGCTGTTACTGTGTTTTCGTTCGGGATACTTAGCGTAAGTGGGAGACTTTGAAGCCTGGATTTCGGTTCAGGCCGAGTCGACAATGAAACACCACCTTTTCTTAATGGAAACTCTAACTCTAAGCCGTGAAACCGGATAGAGAACAATGGCAGCTGGTCAGTTTGACTGGGGCGGTTTCCTCCCAAAAAGTAACGGAGGAGTTCTAAGGTTCCCTCAGCTTGGTTGGTAATCAAGCGTCGAGCATATTGGTAGAAGGGAGCTTAACTGTGAGACACACACGTCGAACAGATACGAAAGTAGGACAAAATGATCCGGTGGTAGAATGTGGAATTGCCATCGCTCAACGGACAAAAGGTACGCCGGGGATAACAGGCTTATCAGGCCCAAGAGTTCATATCGACGGCCTGGTTTGGCACCTCGATGTCGGCTCATCGCATCCTGGGGCTGGAGAAGGTCCCAAGGGTCCGGCTGTTCGCCGGTTAAAGCGGTACGCGAGCTGGGTTCAGAACGTCGTGAGACAGTTCGGTCCTTATCCGCTGTGGGCGCAGGAAATTTGAGGGGTTCACTCCTTAGTACGAGAGGACCGGGAGTGACGAACCGCTGGTGTTCCGGTTGTGTCGTCAGACGCAGCGCCGGGTAGCTATGTTCGGAAAGGATAAGCGCTGAAAGCATCTAAGCGCCAAGCCTATCCCAAGATGAGATTTCCCCATCAAGACCGTGGTAGACCACCACGTTGATAGGTCGCAAGTGTACGCACGGCAACGTGTTCAGCTAAGCGATACTAATTATCTGATCGGCTTTTATCTTTGAGTTCACTTAACGCAAGGCCCACGCCTTAATCGCACTTTAGAACTGCGACAATGGCAAAGCCCCGTTATTTTAACCCAAGTTTATATCGCCCAATATTCAGGGTCGCAGACAAAATCTGACGGCAACGTCAGCTTTCCAATGTTCCGCTTTATCTATAGTTTTCAGAGAACAACTCTAAAGCTCCCCTCACCGGGAGCCCACGATGTTCTCTTGAAATCCGATGTCCGTCTGCTCACACGCAACGACATCCCAACGACTTCTCACCTCCAGAGCCACGGCTTCGAGCTCTTCCCCCTACTCCCCGTAGGAACAGGGAATCCCCGAATCCCCACTCTGGTGACCTTAGAGGCGTGGCACCACCCGTTCCCATCCCGAACACGGAAGTGAAACACTCCCTCGCCGATGGTAGTGCATCTCTAGGTTGTGCGAGAGTAGGTCGTCGCCAGTCCCCACCAGCCCCTCTTCCCCTTCACCAGGGAAGAGGGGCTGGCCCTTTTTA
>DATHWI010000130.1 GCA_035460805.1 Verrucomicrobiia bacterium
GCCCAGCGCACGTCCGATTTGACCCGCTCGGGCCGACTGTGATTTAATACGCGCCTCCCTTCACAGGGGCGGTTAGCTCAGCGGTAGAGCACTGCCTTCACACGGCAGGGGTCACTGGTTCGATCCCAGTACCGCCCACCAGTTTTACTTTAAGTAAATCAATTGGTTAATCCGAAATTGGCATTAACCCTCACCCATGAAGTACGCCTGAACAACTTCTGAAGTTGGACACAATTTGGACAGGATTTGGACAACCTCCTGACCCCTTACGACTTGATTGTAACCTAGCCCTAGCTTTGATCTAATACAGCATCGTGAAAGTCATTCTCATGGATGATCATTAGCGCATAGCCCCTCTTGCGATATTCAATCGCTGCCTCCACCTTTCGGCCATAGCATGAGTACGCCCAGCAGGGATTGCCCTCGGCCCCAATAACAAGGTAATTCACAGAAGCGTTGACGGTCTTGGAAGCATTACCGCCAAGGCCCTCGACAATCAGATGCAAATCAACTTTTTTGAGACGGCTAGAAGCTCCAGTGAAACAAAAGGTAGACCCCTCGAAGACAATCTCGGGGCACATTGCACATACACCCAACGAGCAACCATCTAAAGTGATGATCGGATCAGTGATGGTGCGATTATCGAGAACAGCTAAGAACTCTCCAAAGAAGGCCTGAAGCACGCGCTGCTCGTTGTCATCAATCTTGCCATCCTGAAGTACAGCCGTAATCAAGCTATCCACTTCGTCAAACGGCCAGAGGGTTCTCAAGTGTTCGTGGTTGTTGACCCACTCTCGGAGTCCAACCAGCTCCTCTTTCGTCACCAGTCCGTCAGCAGCAATACCGCCAAGGATAGCGTGCAGCACCTGTAGGTCAGCGGTAACCGCGTCGAAGAATTGCGTGGATTGGAGGCGCTCACAAAGCCAGAGGATGTCTTTTCGTTCCTCTTCGTCAAGAAGTTGATCTTGTACCGAAGCCTCCACTCGCGGGACAAGCTCATTGAACGGATGCTTCCTTCGGTACTCTTCATGCTCTGCAAGCCAGAGGTGCAACAACCCAAGCTCCTTGTGGTTGATGACTCCATCAATGGCTATGCCCTCAATCAAACCGACAAGAGTATTAATGGCTTTCTCTAAGCGTGATTTGCCAGTGAACTTGTAGTACCCCGCAACCTCCCTAACAACCCCTGCCGTTTCCATTGCAGCCCCCAATTCATTGTTTTTATCAACCGTTAGACTATTCCGATTCAATGTCACTGAAAACAATTCAGCAGAAAATTCTGAGAGGTCATTTGAGAATTACGAGGAAAGTCCATACCCCCCCTCCCCCTCGATAGCAGTTAACCGCTAGCACCTGCACTGCCACTACCAAGCGCTACTTTCTTTGGTACATAAACTTCAGAGTCTCTGAGGAATGAAATGCCCTGCTCTTTCATCCAAGCGGCAACCGGGTCTTTTGCTATATCGCTGGCAGCTACTGCCTTTCGCATCCATCCCCGTTTGTATGCCTCATAGCTGAAAAGCCAATGGTCTGAAATGAAACAGTCGTCAACAAGCCACCCCTCCCAAAGAGTAGGTTGATAGTCCGGATCGAATAAAGACTCTCGGTTATGCAACGCGAGAGCCGCTACAAAGTCGTCATCCACCAAGGCAATCTTGTCTTGCGAGTTACTATTTAGGCCAAAATCCAACGTGGATGCGGCCCATATTCCCCAAGCGACTTCACTTCCATGACCTACAGTAGCACTCGTATCTATCAAACAATTGATAGCTTTTTCACCCATCTCTGCATCGACTTCATAGCCCTGCGTAAGTGTATTGAAACGCACTACTTCAACGATAAATCTAAGCGTACCTGGATCAAGCGCTAGACATTGCCAGAGAAGGCTTTGCGCTAGTACCCAGACCCTCTCAGATATAGCTGTTCCTTGCAGCGCAGCAATTGCATAGCGCAGAACTCCGTCGTTGGGATATTGCTTGGCTAGAGCGAATGCTGTATCGATGTAATCTATCCAAGCAGAGTCTGATTTGGTACCCGCCTCGGGCATGTACTTATGAAGTATTGAGATGTAAGGGGAATCTAACTCGTAGGGCAGTTCAATGAGTTCGGTTTTATTTCCATTCAGTTGCAATTCGTACTCATGGAGAAATCCTTCAAGGCACACCAAAGTATGCTCGGCATCTGCCAATGTGGAATGTGCATACTCAATGTCATCGATGAACCGCACACCCCCCAGGATATTGCATTCAACGGCCATCGCCTCGTCCACAACCCCCAGAATTAACTCTGCAATACCTAAGGAGGTATCAGGGCCAATAGCTATGCCTTTGGTTTGGCCGTTCTGGCAAGCCCTAAGCTCTGCGTCGATCACGTTCCCACCCAAACTTTGATCGTGCTTGTTTTCCTTAGCTAGCTTTTTAGTATGCATGGCCCATGGAATGGTGTGGGTATACACAGACGGGTAGAACTGCGATATATCGGCAGCAACTAGATAGCGTGCTCCCACACGGCTAATGGCCTTTGGCACGGATCGCATACCAGGCTTACCGGAAAAGGCTCTTTCCTGATTTGGTGCTAGGGTAGGTTTAGTATGAGAAAAGGCAGACTTATTCCAAGCCGCTTTCAAGCTGTCATCATTTGCTTGAAATGCTCTTGCTAACCTGAAAAAGCTCAAGGGGTTTGGTGTTGTAAGTCTTCGTCGTAGGCCACCAACTCGGGCAATGTTGTGAGCTATTGGTTGTGTCCAAAGTGCAGACTTATCGGTGAGCGGGGCTGGTAGATCACTCGCCTGATTTACGAAAGCTCTTAATCCGGCCGAGGAAAATACGGACGGAAGCTCTTTGGGCAAGTAACCCTTCATCAGCAGTTCCTTTAGCACAAATACCCCCGGCTCTTCTGTTCTTGGCTAATTGTACCAGCTCAAAAGGTACACCTTATGAGCCATGCTTGACCTGACCGGAGAGAATGGCTCATTAACTGTTAATTTACTCCGAGCCACCCATGATTATTTGGGCCATATCTTTTGAACTGAGGCTGGAAAAATTCTCTGAGGTTTA
>DATHWI010000131.1 GCA_035460805.1 Verrucomicrobiia bacterium
GCGAGAAAACCCACTCCTTCAAGGCCACTGGCTCCAAGGATGTCGGCGAAAAAGCAACCGGCACCGTAACCTTCAGTAACAGCTCCACCACCAACAAGCTCACCATCCCAGAGGGCACGACCATCACTGCCGGCGGTAAGACTTTTGTCACCAATGCCGCTGCCATTGTGGATGGCCTCACCATTTCTGGCGGGAAAATTACCCCAGGAAGCGGGTCTTCCCCTATCACCGCCACCGAGGCAGGTGCTGGGAGCAATATGAGCAACACACTCGGCAACAACGTGGCAGTAGGCAAAGACAGTGTCTCTACCGTAGTCACCGCCAGTGGTGGAAGCAGTAAGACTGTAACCGTGGTATCCAGCCAAGACCTAGTAGATGCCAAAGCAGAGCTGGTCAAACAGCTCACCGATGACGTAAAAGTCAAACTAGCTGACCTGCTTGCCAACCGCACCCTTACCTTTAAGGCCGACTCAGACAAGCTGGAGATGGGCGACGTAAGTAGTACGGTTCCCGTTGGCGCCGAGGCAGAGGGTGGTGAGGTGAAAGGCAGCGCTTCTATCCGCCGCACCGTGGTAGAAACATCCAAACTGGACAACGCTATTTCCGACCGCCTCCGTGGTGAGCAGCTCACCACCAAGAGCTACCAGGTCACCAGCAAAGAAATTACGGTTGCCACCCAAAGTGAGGATGGTAAACTCATGACACTTTCCGCCAAGCTGGCTGGGAAAGAAGCGCCAATCGTACCTATTGAAGAGTTCCCCGCCCTGCTTTCAGGAAAGAGCTTTGCTGCCGGGGAAAAACTCATTGAGGACCAGGTTCCCACCGCCACTACTGCCACTACCCAGCGGCCAGGTTGGTGGCCAATTAAGCGACATCCTTCAGTCAACAGGTACATTCTCATTGACCTGAAGTACGAATAGGCGTTCCGATTTCTGTTAGTAACGACAACCACGATGGCTGCACCCTACTTAGGACTCGATATTGGACTTCACCGCACCGGCATTGCCCTTTCTGAAAGCGGCCTCATTGCACAGCCGCTAACTACGGTGGAGTGGAAACTCCCCCACAGCCAACCCCTGGTGGAGGCAATCATCGCCCTCATTAACCAGTACGAGATTGCCACCATTGTGGTTGGCATGCCGCTGGGAGAAGAAGGCGAAAACACCGCCCAGGCCCTTAAAACTGCGCACCTTCTTGACCATCTCCGCGAGGGCATAAAGACTGCCGGCCTAACCACGGAAGTAGTAGAAGTGAACGAGTTTCACAGCACCCAAGACGCCCTGGCCCAGTTCCCTGATGTGGACAAAGACGCAGCCGCTGCGGCAGTCATCCTGCAGGACTACTTGGAACAAAACGGGACCGCATGGTAAACCGTTTCGTTGTCATCTTCATCCTTACCATCTGCACCCTTTTTGGCATTTTCTTTGCCGGCTGGAACATTGTGTCTGAACGCCGGAGCGCCCGGAACGCGATTGCCGATGCCAAGCGTGAGGACATCCTCATTACCGTCATCGAGGGCAAGCGATGGGAGGAAATTGCCGGACAAATGGACAGGGCGGGCATTACCTCTTTTGCGGACTTCAAAGCCATCCTAGAGGCCACCAAGAGCCCTGTAGAGGGCACTTTGTTCCCGGAGACCTACCGCTTCTTCCCTGCCACACCCGCAGGTGATGTCATTGAAAAACTCCGCCTGACCTATGCGCGCAAGCTTGTTGATGCCGCACCCACTAATGACCAGCTTATTTTGGCTTCCATTGTGGAACGTGAGGCACAGAACGATGTGGAGCGCTCAGTCATTGCCGGCATCTACCAGAATCGGTTAAGCGTCGGTATGTCCCTGGATGCCGATCCCACTGTCCAATACGCCAAGGACACCCAAGCGTATGCCAAGGCAGGCAAACCGCGGGACTTTGAGTTTTGGGGAGCCATTACCCAAGCCGATTACCGAGGCGTGATTTCACCTTACAACACATATATCAACCGAGGGCTGCCACCGGGACCCATTTGCAATCCCGGTGTTAAAAGCATCTTGGCTGCGATGAACCCGGCCGACCACGACTACACCTATTTCTTCCATCGGAATGGCGAGCTTGTGCTTTCCAAGTCCCTTGCGGAGCATCAACGGAAGTTCAGTATTAAGCGCTAGGTAAAGGCTTGCAGATTGACCTTCGGCCCCTGTTTTGGTAGAAAGACCGCACCAAACGGAGGATTTTTACATTGGAATCAATCGGTACTCTTACCCTATTCAAACACCCCAAAGACTACGGGGGTGATGGCACCCTGTTTACACTAGCTCGCTTCAAGCCTGCTGAGATGCCACTCACCGAGGACGCACAGCGTGGGCTACGGCTCGTGGGTATGTGTGCGCTCGTGGGAATGAATTTGCCCAAGGAGATCTTGGACACCGTCGCTATTGTCCCAGAAGAAGATGGTGAGAGGGTCAACCTGATCATCTCCTCTACCTTATGGGAGAAAATTGGCCTTAACCCTGGGGTCTACGGCGAATGGAAAAGCCAGGCAGTAGCCCTGTCCCGCCACATTGGCTTTACGATTGCGGGTGATACACTCCACAGCGTCTTTCGCTACACCGAAGGGCCAGCCGACCTACAGGGCTGGGACCACCCCTTTGGGCTCACCATCTTCAAAGAGCCTCAAAAGAACAATGGCGATTACTGGGTATGTTTCTGCCTCTACACAGAGGCGTCTAACCCCAATGGTGCAAGTGATGCCCAGCAACTGGTCAATAACACCCTTGCATACATCACCCGCAACACCAGCAGAAATGTCTTTATTGGGGATAGCCTCACAAGAAGCTTCGCACCGCGGGAGGGTTGGATTGAGCACAGCTTCAACTGCGATGAACGCTCTTTCCCACTAGAAGCAAACGCCATGGTTGCTGCACTAAACCTACAGGCTACACTTTCTGGGTGGGAAGTACTCATCAAGTAAGACCCTTAGCCTCTCAAAACCGGACAGAAATGTCCGGTTTTTTCATACCCAAAATTGCTCTTCCCTACCTGGCCTCACCTCGCTTTTCTTGATACGGTGTCACTATATGCGCGCCCCATTTTTCGACAAAATTGCCACTAACATCTCCCAAGATATTGGAATAGACCTGGGAACGGCCTACTCCATCGTATACGTCAAGGGTCGAGGTGTTGTGATCACCGAACCGTCCGTCGTGGCGGTAAACAAGAAGACCAAACAGGTCCTGGCTATTGGTGAAGAAGCTCGCAAAATGGTTGGCCGCACCCCTGCCCACATCGTGGCTATCCGCCCATTGGTAGACGGTGTCATCTCCGACTTTGAAGTTACGGAAGCCATGTTGCGCTACTTCATTGAAAAGGTGCACAAGACCCGTTTCGCCCTGGTTCCCCGCCCCCGCGTAGTAGTGGGTATTCCTTATGGCGTAACAGAGGTAGAGCGCCGTGCCGTAGAAGAAGCCGCCCTGAACGCCGGTGCACGCCAAGTATTCCTCATTGAGGAACCGATGGCCGCCGCCATTGGCGCCCTCCTTCCCGTGCAAGAAGCCACGGGCTGCATGGTGGTGGATATTGGCGGTGGAACTACAGAGGTGGCAGTCATTTCCCTGGGTGGCATCGTCACTTCACGCTCCCTCCGTATTGCGGGAGACGAATTAAATGAGGACATCATCACCTTTGCCCGTGAGCAGTACAACCTGCTTCTTGGGGAGCGTACGGCTGAAGAAGTGAAGATCGCCATTGGCTCTGCCTACCCCCTTGGCGACCACCTCACCTTCCCTATGCGTGGCCGTGACCTGGTAACCGGCATGCCAAAGGAAATTGTGGTGGGCGATGAGGAAATTAGGAAGGCCATTCAGAAGTCTGTCGCCGCCATTGTGGACGCAGTAAAACTGACAGTAGAAGAAACACCGCCAGAGTTGCTGGCCGATATCATGGACCGCGGCATTGTCCTAGCCGGTGGTGGCGCAAACCTGCGTGGGCTCAACCGGCTGCTCCAGGACGCCACAAACATGCCGGTGTTTATTGCTGAAGACCCGCAGACATGTGTTGCCCGTGGGACGGGTATGGTGCTCGAGAACCTGGATCATCTCCAAGAAGTCTTGCTACCAACGGTTTACCGCTAATGATTAGGCGCTACCTTTTCCTCCTTACTTTTTCCATACTCCTCCTCTTTGTCCCCATCGTTGCAGTGGGACCGCTGAGGAATGCGGCAGTCCGCGTTGTTTCTCCCGTTGCCCGCTACCTCACCGACCGTAACCTTACCTTGCAGAACTGGTGGCTTAACCTGACGAGTATCGATACCATCCGCGAAGACCGGAACCGCCTGCAGCAGCGGGTGATTGACCTGCAACGCCAGGTAATCGCCACCGAAAGCCTGCAGCGTGAAAATGAGGACCTACGCAAGGAATTAGGGGTAACCACCGCAACACGGGAGATGCCTAAGGTCTTCACCCGTATCATCCTCCAGGGCGACAACCCTTTGGATTACACTTTTACCGTAGATGCAGGACGGGCCCAAGGCATACGGGTTGGACAACCAGCCATTGCCCAAGGATCCCTTATTGGGCGCGTCATAGAAGTGCGGGAGCAAACTGCCGTCATCCGCTCCATAACCTCCTTGCAATCCAAAATCCAAGCCTGGCTTACCCCTACACAGGAGAAGGGTTTCCTAGTTGGAACGGGTAACGGGGTAATCTTGGAAGATATCAGCCAGGGCGTCGATATCCCTCAGGGCGCGATTGTGGAAACAAGCGGCCTCGGTGGCAGCCTTCCTCAGGGCATCCTCATTGGTGAAGTTGATTCCCTCCAGTCTGCCAAGAGTGACCTGGCCCAGACCTTTCGGGTACGCCTCCCCCTTGACCCAGTTCGTGTCCAATCACTCTTTATCACCCTGATTGACCAGCCATGAAGGCAGTCGGCGGCTTTATCGCTGGCTTCGTCTTGGCGCTCCTCTGTTTGAGCATGTTTACCCCCGCCGGAGGGACAGCCGTCCTTTTTGTGTACAGCGCCCTGCTCTACCTCCTCTTTTTTCACCGCAAGGGAGTGGGAATCCCACCCCTCATTGGGTTCACTATTGGGCTTGAACTCCTCAGTACGCATCGTTTTGGCACCGGGTTCGTGGCCAGTAGCGTCATCTACGGCATGTACGTTGTTTTCAACCTTAGACTACGCTTTACATCGCAGTACATCCGCTTTATAGTTGCTCTGCTCATTGGCTTGGCAGCTGCCGCGGCTATCTTGTATCCGCCCGACGGCTACGCCCACCGCCT
Source organism: Verrucomicrobiia bacterium (assembly GCA_035460805.1). NCBI lineage: Bacteria > Pseudomonadati > Verrucomicrobiota > Verrucomicrobiia > Verrucomicrobiia bacterium. The sequence continues at coordinate 5,255 of DATHWI010000131.1, forward strand.
TTTGGGCATTGCGCTTGTAAGCCTTATTATCAGCAGCATTGGCGCACTCATTCAGCGCCTCACCAACAAACCGTCGCATGAACTCCTTTGATCTCTTTGGAAATCCGGAAGGAAGGCGCACACTCCCTAATAGTGACCCAGGGAACCGGCTTTCGTATTCTGAAGATATCACCCCAATGGGCGA
>DATHWI010000132.1 GCA_035460805.1 Verrucomicrobiia bacterium
ATAACACGCAGTGTCAGAAAAAGAGAAAAAAAGGAAGCCGCTTTTAGCAGGGTCTTTAGCGGGGTTTGGCAGGCTGCTAAGGGTCGTTTTTAGCACGGTTTTTAGCACTCCACGGGTTCGGAAAAAAATGAAACTTTAGTCCCACATCCAGTAGCGACCATCCAGCCCATCGTTTGCTTCAGGAAACAACAGTACTTTGACATCCTCACCTTCAGCAATCCCATAGTCATAGAGGCACTCACGGTAGTACTCCACTTCCAGAACGTTTTTCTCTCCCACCAGTTCTGCCACTTTTTCATGGTCAGGATTGGCCTTGTGGAGCTGCAGGTTGTGTTGGAACCATGACCTTGCATTAAGGCGTGTTGAATCTGTGTCAGCCAGGAAGGCGATCGTTGACCTGATGTCATCAGAATAGTCAAGCCCACGAGCACGCCATTTCTGTTTTGCAGCACCAAACCATGAGTTGTCACACACAGAGAGGTATTGGTGAACAGCTGGAGGGAAGCCAACATGGCTTACACCAAAGCACTCAAGATTAGAGCCCTCCTGCGTGAAAAACTCCTTCCCATTGTCACTCACCCAAAGCTGGTTTTTGTCAACCTTGATCCGCTCCATGAACATCCCTACCACCTCTGCGGTTGCAGCCACATACGTTCCCTTCTCACCTTCCTCTTTTCCAATGTAAACCAGCCGGCGGGCTTCAACGTTGTGCTCCTTGAGCATGGCGTCCAAATGATGCAGCTGTTTCACCCGCTTTGCTGTTGGACGTCGGTCCCGACGCGTCTTTTGGTTGAGGCTGAATACAATACACAAGTGGCAACGCCCTAGGCTTGAAGCGCCCCAATAGCAAGATTCGTGAAGCGTGCCACATTCTCGCCCAAAAGTGGCTGGGGAGAACCAGCAGGTACGAAGGAGTAGAAAGTATCCAGACGATGCCCGAGGAATGTGCAATCAATACACCACACTTCGCCTGCTTTCAGAAGACGCCACTCCTTCTTGAGCCACTCAAACGCCATATTGGCCATTTCTGAGCGGTTCAGTTTGTAACCCCCAGATTTGCGCTTCATCTTCCTGCATGTGAACCCTTGCTCGTTGAGAAACACCGAAACTGTTGTCCGACTCACATCCACACCAAGAGAAGCGGCAATGAAGGCCCTGACGTCGGCAATTTGCACGGGAAAATTGTTTGCATTCCGAAACAAAACGTAGCCAAGAACACACCGCTCCTGCTCCTCAGAGAGAGCACGTGGGCGTCCTCTTCCCTCACCACCGGGGAGAGCATTCCCTTGTGTTCTCACATTCGTGAGCCATCGTGAGAGTGTCGCCTTTGGAACCGCATATCCAGCCTCGGAGCAAAGAGAGACAAACTCTGCTTGGGACCCGCCTTTCGTGATAAATGCTTGACCAATACGCGCTACAACGTCTCTTGACTCATAGGGTACGCTCACCAATTCAGGAGCCTCCACGTCACTCGCATCCCTCTCTCTCTTCATAGTTTTGGCGCGCAAACGTTCCATTTTTTTCCGAATCCGTGGATTTGAATTCTCTTCCTTCATTGCTTCGTCTTCCAAGGCTTGGACGGTCTCGTCTACGACTCGCACAGTCGCTACGTCGCACGACTGCTTCTTCCGCTGGCATGTACTTCGCCTTGAATTTGAATTTGAATCGTTCTCAACGCCGA
>DATHWI010000133.1 GCA_035460805.1 Verrucomicrobiia bacterium
GCTACCATGCCGCTCCTCCCTTCCTGAAATCCCACTGGTACACCGTTGCGGCAATCGCGGCCAACAAGGTGCCGTAGGTCAATTACCGGCCCCGGAACCGGATGCAACACCTTATCCAGCTGGGATTGCACAGTTCTGCACGCGGCGGACAAAGCTTTCTGCGGAGTCATCTTCTTGAAGATCGCGTTCTCCCTCGCCATAACATGCTGGTTCCACAGCAGTGGCCCAACAGGCGTGACTGGACGGTAATGGGAGTCCTCAATCAACTCATACCGCTTCGGCAGTGAATCGAGCAATCCATATGTGCATTAACGTGCACTTATTGGATCTACAGGTGATGCAAGCCTTAGCACCCTGATTAAAGTGCATATATGTGCACTTTATGTTGACGCCTGCGTGCCGATCATATATTTTGCATCTGGAATTCGACTCCCCATTCTCAAGCCTCCCGGCACCTTGGGCATTGTTTAGCCCTCGTAAACGCTGCACTTCTATGCAACACCACATTGACTCTTCCCGCCAAAACTGCAATAAAACTCATCACCACAAGGACAATCGCGCCACGACCTGGAATTAGTCTCCGATCTTGCGTCCTCAATTGTCATCCGAGCTCAACATGAAACACGTTCATCCGCGATCCAGGTCCGGGCAGTCCCTCATTATCGTGCTTTGCTTTGTCACCCTGTTTATCGGCCTTGCGCTGCTTTTGCTGTTAAGGTCGAATTCTGCTGCACAGCTCTCATCCAACAGCATTTCTTCAGCAAAAGCTCTGGATTTGGCGCTAAGCGGCGGAGATATTATTATTGGGGATTTTCGCCAGGAGATTATAGACGGCTCGACAAGTACAACGTACGGTTCCGGCGCTAATACTTATGTTGTGTATCAGCCTAAAGATACAGGCAGCGGCGGAATATCAACTGCTGTACCCGCTATCACCGGTTTTACTCCCACTATTGTTAATGGTGTTGAGACAGATGGTCTGGCAAATCTTATTAAGATAAGCCAGAACGCAACACCCTTCTATAACTCCTCGCTGAATGCAAACTTTGCCGGTGACGGTGTCATCCGGGCTTCTGCCGCCAGCTCCCGTGCTCCATCCCTGGACGGCCGCCTGGTGACTCCTGCCCGCTGGAACAGCCATTACCTCATTGGCAGGGCGGCAGCGAATCAGGGCCTTGACTTAAACCCAACTCCAGTAAGTACTTTCCCATCTCCAGACTGGGTTATTGTCACTCGCTCCGGTGCGTCCAAAAGCTATTCATCTGCGGATCTGCCCAAGCTGCAGGATACGGCAAATTCAGAGTTTTCTGTGGGGCGTTTTGCCTATGCTGTTTACAATGAAGGCGGCACGCTGGATATGAATGCAGCAGGATATCCCAGCAGCCTTACGCCTCAGCAGGTTAGTCAGAAGACTTCTATTGCTTACGCCGATTTAAAGCAACTGGGGCTTACCCAAAGTCAGGTCGACCAGATTGTCGGCTGGAGAAACCCCTATACATCCCAGCTTGGCACAAACAGCTCGCAGTTTGGCTCCGTAGCATTTAATCCAGCCTCCGCTTCCAGCTGGTTAAATAACTTTGCCAACTACAACTACTGCCAGACCGATACAACTTCTCCTAACTTCGGTAAGAAGAAGGGATTTCTCAGCGTAAACACTTCCGCTCTGCCTGCGGCCACCGGTGCACCACGTTCGGATCAGATGCTGGTAAGCCGTCAACAACTTATCCGCCTGGTACAGTCGCAGGGGCTCAGCTCGGATATTCTCCAGTATATGGGCACATTCAGCCGCAGCCTGGAGCAGCCATCGTACACGCCTCACCCTGCCCGCCCCCGCATCGTCAATGTTTCAACGCCTCCCCCGACAGCGGGTGGCTCTCCTAATGAGTCTAAATACGCCGGTAACAATGACGCCGCCGGCGGTGATGATATCATCAATCCGGCCTTTCTCAGTATACGCGTTAAAAGCGCCTTTACGCGCCTGAACGGTCAGCAGGCAGTGCCGGGTGAACCGCTCGTACTCAATCGTTTTCCGCTGAACTATCTCAGCATGGTTACCTATAGCGCGACCAACTCCAGCCTGCCTGCAGGTTTTACAGCCAGCGCTTCGGATTCAGACCCCATCTATAACTATTTTGGTTTAAAGAGTACAGATCCCAGCTCTCCGTGGGTGTACAACCATGGCAGCAATGTCATACTTACACTGGACAAAGTTGCAGCAGCAGGCCGTGAACCCGATTTTGCGGAACTTCTCAAAGCCGCCATCATTGTTGGCGCCCTCGGAAAGGGAGCTCCCAACCTCGATACAACGCTCAGTAATTATCAGTACACACTGGATACTTCTGTTGACTATCAGGTTTTGCAAATCATGGCTAATCTGATCGATCAACAGGATTCCGACAGCTATCCTACATGCATACAGATTAACAGCGGTCCAGGTGGAGTTACCACACTCTATGGTGCTGAAGATCTGCCCTACTTCTATCGCTATCATGTAATGTCCGTGGTGGAAGATCTGCCCGATCCCCTGCTGAATTCCAGCGACGTACTCAGTCTCAATCCTATTGGGATAACACAGCAATCCCAAATGGTAAGCCAGTGGGATTTTCCTTCCGGTAATATACAGCCTTCTACGTATATCAGCACCATTCCACCTAATACTACTCTTAAAGATTCCAAGGGTGCCCTTATACCCTGGTCAATTAAGCGTACAAAGAAGGGCAATCTGGTTAACGCAGGCAAAGTAGCTTTCATGATGATTCCCAATTTATGGAATCCTTACGATCCTTCCACCGCTACCAATAATCCTTCCCTACGGCCTGCGCAGTTTCGCATCTATGCGCAGACTTCCAATCCTTCCAATCTCGCAAAATGGCGTGTAGGAATATGTGCGGAACTTACCGGCTATTATCCTGACAAGATCATACCTCAGGATAACAATGCTACACCCAACATGACGTATTACTGGCCGGTATCATCCGCCAATGAACTGACTGTGGATAATACCGAGATGCAGTTTAATGACATCAACGGAACTCTGTTTCGCGAACCTACGCTCTTATGGAGTAACGCGCCGTGGAAATCCGATCCAACTGCATTTAAGTCCAAAACCAGCGTTGTTGATGCCAATACCAAGCGTAAGTACAATGGTATGCTGCTGGGCAAAGCCCCTGTCTCTTTTGAAATGTCCATCAAGAGCACGCCCGCTCAACCCACAGTCGATGGCTCTTATGTTGTTCAGGGCAGTCAGGTGAGTTTTGCTGAATACATTTTAGCAAAGAGTGGCGGTTATCCTCAGGTTACTTTTGTTCTACAGTATCTGGATGCCTCAGGTAAATGGGTGACCTACCATACCTGCTATCCAGATTATCACGGTCTGGCCATTACTCCCGTGGTAGCCAATGCGGCGGAATATACGAAGGATCAGCATTACAATCCGTTTTCGACCAACCAGTTTACAGATTGCATAACGGCTGCTGATCCTCGCACCCCCCGCTGGGGAATGGCAACCAGTGAAGGCCTGGGTGCCGTAGCACCTGGCAATAAAGGCACGACCACTTCAACGGTAGGCTACTTACTGGAGCCTCTGGGCAATAAAAATGTGCTGCTTAATACACAGGCTTCCAACGATATTTTCAAAGCCAATGAGTTTACCGTAATGGAGACTTCCCGCCCCCGTGCGGATAAAGCCAATCACGTTAATTACTCTGTACCTGGCATCGCTAAGAATCTTCAAATGCGTATCATCGCAGGTTCCGGCTTCAGCGCCTCGCTACCGAGTTCCACAGGTGATATATCGCCTTTGTATTTCCCCGGTCTTTTGACTCAAAATGATCCCAATGTCATCTTTAATACACGTAGTAACAAGTCCTCTACTACTCTGTATTTTGAAGATGCCGACGGAATTTGCAGGCGCGCGATGGGAGCATATGCGAATGTTACTATGACGGATGCTTCTACAAGCAGCCTGGCGCAGCCTATTACATCGTCTCCTACACGTATTGGCCTGCCAATGGCTACGGCATGTACGTTTAATACTTCCGCCGTGGGTACGCCTACGCAACAGTGCCAGAGCAGGCCTGTTATTCTTAATCGCGGCTTCAGGAGCGTGAGTGAAATGAGCTATGCTTTTACAGGAACACCCTGGAAGAACATCGACTTTTTCACCCCTGAAAGTGGCTTTACTGCTCTGTTAGATACATTCTGCGTTGGTCTGCCTCCTGTCAATTCTGTGGTTGGTGGCAAGGTCGATCTTAACACGCGCCAAAACCTTGTACTGCAGTGTCTTATTGCCGGTGCGGGACGCGATGAGTGGTATATGCTTCCGACTCCGCCTGCTTATGTGTTTTCTCCCATTACACCTATAGAAGCAGCCGTGGCCGCTCAAAGGCTTGTCGCCTTCACCTCAAATACAACTGACATATGGAGAGGCCCGCTAAGCAATGTAAGCCACCTGGTAGGACGTTATGTGCCGGAGATGTCAGCCGGACCAACCCCCATTGCTCCAGGTGCCGCACCTGACTGGTTTACCTATATACCTCCTACGCCGGTAACCGGCCAGAATGTTACCGCTACCTATTCAGGCTTCACCGGTTTGCTTGATACAACAGTATATACAGATACTACTAACAGCAATAATATGGTATCGCCCATTGTACAGCGCTTCCGGGAATCCGCATTGCGGCCTCTCGCGGATTGTGGACAGACCCGTGTATGGAATCTGATGATCGATGTTATTGCACAGACGGGTAAGTATCCTAAATCTGCCACTACACTGGATCAGTTTGTGGTCGAAGGAGAAAAGCGTCTCTGGATTCACGTGGCTATCGATCGCCTTACCGGGGAGATCATTGATAAGCAAATAGAGGTGGTTGCTCAGTAAACATAGCTAATTGGAATGGTTTTATGATGAACAAGACCTTTTGCTGCATGATTGCCAGTTTGTTCCTTTCTGCACCCTGTATATGGTCGCAGCCGGTGGAAACACCTCTCCCTCCCCTGCCCCGGCCAGAGTCTGTGTTTGCTTCTGTGCCAGGAGCGGTCGTCTGGACGGTAACGTACACCTACCCTGAAGAAATGGGAACAGACAGCACACCCGGACAGAAGCCGTCACTCAAAGGACGTATCAGGTCCTTAAAGACCTCACGTCTTGGCGATGTTACCCATATTCTCATGGTAAATATCGACAGCGCGAACCAGGATATTTGGAGCACCGGCGACGAACACTATGGTAAATGTAACCATACCAGCGACTGGGGAAAGGCCAGCTTAAGTTCAATCGAAGCGTTGAGAGGCTTTCCCGGTACGGACTGGATGGCGGCAGACCAACAGGTGGGGAAGGTTGTCTGGCACGATACCGAATGCGTATTGTTCATGCCCAAACCTCACCCAACGCTCGAAATGGGTGACGCGAAAAAGCTGAAAGCCGCTTTGGAAAAGGCACCGTTTT
>DATHWI010000134.1 GCA_035460805.1 Verrucomicrobiia bacterium
ACGGTGCCACGGCTACCGCTTACGATGCTTGGGCGAAGCACCATACCCGCGTCCTTCAACGCACGGTAGCGTAGATGCCGTAGGTCCTACGACTACGACATCTACGACCTCAGACCAGAATCTACGACAGCCCCTGTCAATAGGCGCGTCGGCGGACGCTTACCGTCTTTCGCCGAGTCGTATCGCAGGACACGAAGCCAAATCAGTACAAAAAAAGGCCCCATCTCCTGTTTCCAGGAGATGGGGCGTAAAACTGGCGACGTCCTACTTTCGCACAAGCTAGACAAGCACTATCATCGGGGCTGCAGCGTTTCACTTCCGTGTTCGGAATGGGAACGGGTGGGTCCACTGCGCTGGGATCACCAGAAGTCTGACGAATTTGAGGCCACACTAAGGCTCAAGCTGGGAGGTTTCTCACTGGGGGGAGTGAGTCGAACCTCAAATTCGCCAGACTTCTAACGACCCCACTTCGTGGGGACTTGATCACTGCTTTCGCAGTGAAGGGTTGCGATACTTTCATATCGGGCGCCCTGCAGTCAATCGATTTTTAATCATCAATTGAACCGTCGTTTCGTTTTATTATTTGTATCAAAGAACCGTTATTTCAAATCGACGATCATAGATCATCAATCATCCATTTCTTACCGATTCTCTGACATCTACATACAGGAGTTCTTACTACTTATTCTAGGCTGAGTTTTAATAAAAAGGTTTTTTCTTCATCCTTTTAAGCCAGACAAGTGTGTCTGGAGGATGAGGAAAAGACCAAGCCGAACGGATCATTAGTACTTCTCAGCTGAACATGTTACCATGCTTACACCGGAAGCCTATCAACGTGGTGGTCTACCACGATCCTTCGGGGAAGAATCATCTTGGGAGAGGCTTGGCGCTTAGATGCTTTCAGCGCTTATCCTTTCCGAACATAGCTACCCAGCACTGCCTTTGACAAGACAACTGGAACACCAGTGGTTCGTCAGACCCGGTCCTCTCGTACTAAGGTCTGAACCCCTCAATCTTCCTGCGCCCACAGCGGATAAGGACCGAACTGTCTCGCGACGTTCTGAACCCAGCTCGCGTACCACTTTAACCGGCGAACAGCCGGACCCTTGGGACCTTCTCCAGCCCCAGGATGTGATGAGCCGACATCGAGGTGCCAAACCGAGTCGTCGATATGAGCTCTTGGACTCGATCAGCCTGTTATCCCTAGCGTACCTTTTGTCCGTTGAGCGATGGCAATTCCACATTCAACCACCGGATCACTTGGACCTGCTTTCGCACCTGCTCGACTTGTAGGTCTCACAGTTAGGCTGGCTTATATCCATATACTCGTCACCTGATTACCAACCAGGCTGAGCCAACCTTCGTACTCCTCCGTTACTCTTTGGGAGGATACCGCCCCAGTAAAACTGACCGGCTGCCAGTGTCCCTCTGCCAGATCATGGCGAGAGGTTAGATTTTCCAGTTTCAAAGGGTGGTGTTTCATTGACGACTCAACATCCCCCGAAAGAGATGTATCAAAGTCTACCACTTACGCTAAGCATTAAAACCGAAAAAACAGTAACAGCGTACAGTAAAGGTGCATAGGGTCTTTCCGTCCTGCTGCGGGTAGGCGGCATCTTCACCGCCACTACAACTTCGCTGAGCTCCTCGTTGAGACAGCGGTCAACTCGTTACACGATTCGTGCAGGTCGGAACTTACCCGACAAGGAATTTCGCTACCTTAGGACCGTTATAGTTACGGCCGACATTCACGGGGACTTGGGCTCGTAGCTTCGCTTGCGCTAACCACTTACCGTAATCTTTCCGCATTGGTCACGTGTCACACCCTATACGTAGTCTTGCGACTTGGCAGAGTGCTGTGTTTTTGTTAAACAGTCGGTTGACCCCTTTCACTGCGGCCAGTCTTGCGACTGGCACCCCTTCTTCCGAAGTTACGGGGCTAGATTGCCGAGTTCCTTAACGAGGTTTCACTCACGCGCCTGGGTATACTCTACCCACCCACCTGTGTCGGTTTACGGTACGGGCGCCTTAGTATGCACCGGGGATTTTCTTGGCTCCCGTGTCAACAAATCCGTCTTGGCCGTAGCCTTAACGTCCCATTGCGGGACAAGGACAATCAGTACCTT
>DATHWI010000135.1 GCA_035460805.1 Verrucomicrobiia bacterium
TGTGTATTGCCGTTTTACGTACTGGTGAAGGCTTGTATTTGTCAGCCTCACCGCCTCTTCCAGGGAAATCTCACCTTGTACGTAACGGGTAAAAAAACGGTACTCCTGTCCGCATGCATCCAACCATTCCGGTGCCACCCCTTCTTGCAGCAAACGCTGAATCTCTTCTACCAGACCCATCTTTAGCCACTCGCCCGTCCGGGCGCTAAGGCGCTCCTTAAGCACTTCCCTATCAATGTCGATGCCCAGCTTTAGCACACGGTACCTAGGTTGCTGGAGATTGCTTTTCTTGGCCTCATCAAACACATACCCGTTCATGACCGCCTCGGCGTAGAGCATGCTTCCCCCAACCAAAATGGGCTGTACACCCCTAGCCTGCAGACTATCGATTACCTGGTATGCCATCCCCTGGTACTCGGCAACCGTCAACCTCTCCCCTGGGTTCTTGATATCCAAAAGGTGCTGGGCCACACCCAAGTCTTTTTCTTTATTAGTGCCGATATCCATCCCGCGGTAAGCCTGTTTGGCATCACAAGAAACAAGCTCGCCCCCAACCTGAAGGGCAATAGCTTCCGCAAGCGCCGTTTTCCCTGACCCCGTGGAGCCGATCACCGCAATAAGCGGTGCATCCCCTTCTTTATGCATAGGGTTTGTATATCTCTTTTTGTAGGAATAATCCACAAGCTGCACATGAAAAATCCACCCCTAGTTGGGGTGGATTTCATACTCGGACGCTTTGGATTTGGAGCGACGGTGCGGTTGCTCCGAGAAACTGGTAAGCACGTCCATGAGTTCTTCAGGCTCCAGGGTGATGCTTGGCGCCCTGGCCTGGACCATGACGTGAAGCAGCCACTGCCGTGGGGAACTGGGGATCATCAAGTACTCAGTGTCGAACCTGTCCACCAACCGCGCTTGCACGCGATAGAGGTGAGGCAGCACCGCGTGGGCCAGATGGCCGTACGGTGCACGTTCTAAACTATTGGACAGGGTAGAGTTGGTGACGATAATCTCGTCACCATCTGATCGCAGGATCACCAGCTCACGCTGGTATTTTGTTGGCTTGTAAGAATCGATACGCAGATTGAACATCCGCACATCCCTCCTAAACTGCCCAAACGAGGGGAGCCTCGCTAACTGCTCAATGGTGAGCGTGTGAAAGTCCACGACATTGTTGCATTGAACAAGCCTGGGGACCTCTTCGCTGTGCAGCCACCTTATTAGTCCGTAGTCGAGCGGTTGCCCTCCATGCATCTATCTCTTCCTCCTTAAAGTTCACCCTTTCGAGGCGTACAAGCTTTGTACCAGGTTTAAGGGAAGGATACTAGGTTTTGCTACTCAACCACCTCTACCGTCCCTGTCATGAAGGAGTGTGGTGTGCAGTGATACGTGTAGGTGCCTGCTTTTGTGAAGGTGAACGAGAAGGCCTGTCCGCGGCTGAGAAGCTGGCTGCGGAAGCTTTCTGGACCAGAATCGCCGACCACGTCATGCGCCACGCTGTCATTGTTAGTCCAGGTAACACTACCGCCCTTTTTCACCGTAACCTTTGCGGGGCTATAGGCCGTATTCTGCATAACTACGGCAGCCGTGAGCGGCGCGGTAGAAGAGGCTGATGGGGAGGTTGTAGGCGAGGCCGTTGCGGATGCTTCTGGGGAAGCAGTTGGACTGGGCACCGGCGAGGCAGTGGCCTCTGTAGTTGGAGTGTCAGAATCTGCGCGGTCCGATTTGTACATGACATACCCTATCACGGCGATAAGGGCGGCAAGGAAAACGGCAGTGAGAGTGCGATTCATAAGAGGCTATTACGGGGTAGCGAATAACTACCCGCACCTTATACCAAAAAAGCAGCCCCGCCAATGTCAGGCAAGGCTTTCCTCTTGCTCCTCAGAATGATGCAGCATGTGGCGGTAGCGCACGTATTCTGTGAGGGACCCGGCATACAGGCCAACTACCGCCGACACGAGTCCAATGTGGACGGCTTCTGGGACACCTTCAAAGTGTAGGAATGCGCCGCACGTAGTGGCGAAAAGCTGGATGACAATGCGGCCGCGCCAGGCTGAGGCAGCCTTGTGGCAGGCGCGCTCACTGTTCACCACCAATCCATCAACCGCCTTATGGAAGATGAATGGCAGGGTGAGCCAGGAAAGGCCTAAGGTGGCAATAATGTGACCATCTAAGAATGCGTGGACAGAAAGGACGATCATCCGCATGATGCCGCTTACCTGCGCCTTTGCCCCGTGGGAGTGCGCATGGCTGGCATGCTCATCGTCATCTTCATGGCTGTGGTAGAGATTCTCGATGGCATAGCCCACCACGGCAATGAGGAGGAAAGGTGCCAGCGTAATGAGGTACTGCAGGGCCCCGGCACCAGGAAAAAGTTCCTGCGCATATTCAATAAAATGACCAGATATATGGTAGGCCAGTGCAAAAAGGGCCAGGACCCCTACCAAGGTTGCCAAAAGCGGACGGCCAACCAACTTACTCACCGCTTTATAGGGAGCCAACGCACAGAGCAAAAACGCACCAAGGGCGATGGCGAGCAATAGTGCGGAGAGTAGGGCGGGAGACCAAGTGGACATGGCTAGTAGCGTAGCACATTCTTCCCTTTTGCTAAAGGATTTTTGGTATTCAAAAAGCCCCAGGCAAGTTGCCTGGGGCCAGTAGCCCTCTTATCGAAGGGAGTTGTAAAGGAACCGGTGAAGGTTCTCGCCCATTACGCCGCGCACTTCCCGCTTGATGAGCGAGGTGCTTTTCAGCGCCTCCTCAATGAAGAGGAGCCGGCAGGGCCGGTTCATGGCGTATGGCTGATCCGGGAAACGTGAGCGCAGTTTTCCGTCAGGGTCCATCTGCGCCTGAAACTTAAGGAAGAAATTCTTCCATTCCTGCACCGGCACCTGACGGTACCAACCATCGGAACCGATACATACGTTCTCGGCCCCAATGCGGTTTATGGCACACATAAGGTGGTGACACATGTGGTGCACCCCCTCTCCCTCCGGGCTCAACCCAAAGGTGAGTGAGTAAATGCCCACAATTCCCCCGAGGTTCGCAACCTCTTTCATGTGAACGTCGTTAACGTTCCGAGGATGATTGCACTGGTTTGACATACCAGTGTGGCTTATCATCACCCTTGGTCCACCCCGCCGAGAGAGGTGCGTAAGCACTCCCTCGACGGTAGCAGTGCCAAGATGTGACAGGTCCAGGATCATTCCCACCGAGGCGAAGGTATCGAGCATTGCCCGGCCCTTGTCGGTAAGTGGTTCGTTTGGGGCATCTGAACTGCCACCAAATGGCCCGGCACCGGAGTATTGGAGCCCCATGACGCGTACACCCGCTTCGAAAAGCATGCGCACGTCGTTCGGTCTCAAGTCCGCCGGACACCCTTGGAGGTTCATGACCACCCGGAGGTTGTCGTCCTCTCCCGTCCCGCACAAGTCCTTTTTACTCTCCACAACCTTGATGGGCTGTTTCTGAGCAAGAAGGACCCGCTTCGTTGACCTGACCCTGTTAAGGGTAGTGGACGCATCCAAATGCGGATGCGCCACCGTCATAATGCCTAGTGCCAAGTCTTCCCGAGGATTAACCCCACAGAAGACCGGGTCGCGACCAGGAAGGTCCGCGAAAACCATCGCGTCTGCATACATCCTATTCATTTGTCAGTGTCCATCTCCTTAGATTTGTGGCAGAATCTTAGCACAAAAAACCAGATTTGTCAATCTGGTAGGGGCAACGAATAAGGCCAGCCGAAAATAATGTGGCTGGCCTTGTAGATGATTGCTAGACGTCCATCACATGATGGAACCAGAACATGACTGCCGCCGCGAACCCGAAGATGCCTCCGAGAATGCGTAAGGCTTCGATCCATTCCTTCATGCCATCACCCGAATAAGCCGGGGTAAAGCTGATGATGAACAGAGCGACTGCCACCAAACCGAGAACAATTGAGCCTACGCCCGCCTGTGCCGCAGCCTGGTTGATTTGGTCCCTTCGGGATTCGTGCTGACGCACTTTCCCGGCATGCTTAACGTCCGATATGTCCCACCGTTTCATTAGTGGCCTCCTCGGCCCCCGTGGACCGATGGGGATAATGTACGCCTTTTTTAGCAAAATACAACTAAAATTCTTCCAAGTAATAAGGTATGCTAATTAAGATATTACTTTTCCCATTTCCATAAGGAGGAACCATGGCTACTAAGAAGGCTGGTGGCGCCAAGAAGGCAGCTACCAAAACAGCTAAGAAAGTTGTTAAGAAGGTCGTGAAGAAAGAGCAGGAAGTACAGGCAGCAGTAGTGGCTGCAGGGAAGAAAGTTGACGCCGCGGCTCGCAAGAACCCTTGGGCAGTAGCAGGTGCTGCAGCAGGTGTAGGCCTCGTTGTTGGATTGCTCGGTGGGCTTGCCGGCAAGAAGCGCCGCAAGTAATTGTTCGCTCAAAAAAATGACCCCGCGGGGTCATTTTTTAATTGCAGAGACTATATCTTCCCCTGCTCCCTTAAGAAGGCAAGGATACCGTCAGCCACTGCCTTAGCCACCCTGTCGGTCTTATTGACCAAAATACTCCTGTCACCGTCATGCGTAAGGAAGCCAACCTCGACCAAGGCGCCTGGGGTAGTAGGGGCAATGGAATGCTCGTATTTCACGTAGTTGAAAGCGTAATACTCAGTCATATCCAAGGAAGTGCTTGGGTCGTGGCGCATGGTAATGGCAGTACCGTATGTCTCTTCAATGGTATCGCTCAAGATCTCTGCCAAGCCGCTCTTGTCAAAGGAAGAAGCCTCAACCTTGTAGCCTGACACCGAAGTGTCGTCGTTCCCGTCAGCGTGGATGGCGACAAAGGCATCGGCTTCGTAGCCTGGGTCAACGGCGGTAGGGAGGATGTCCACCATAATATCTTGCCGGGCCAAAATAGCTGCTGCTTTTTCCGCCACAGCAAGATTAATCTCCCATTCGTCTACGCCCGCCACAGACGCGCCGCCGCCATTCCGGCGAAGCTTATCCAGCTCGGAGGGGACTTCACGGTATTTCCAGTGCCCAGCCTGAATGCCAACCCGGACTATTTTTTCCTCTTCCATGCTGGCAAGCGCGATGGAGGCCTGCGCCTCGTCACCCCCTTCGCTTCCCCTGCGCATGCTGAGGCTGACCACGCCAATGACGCCCATGACAAAAAGGAGTGCCAAAGCAATGGTGCCTTTCCTTTTAGCAAGACGGTCTTGAGCCAACTGTTCTCTGGGTGACAAAAGTGTCATACTCCCATCTAACCTAATCTTTCTGAGAATAAACTGAGATATATTCCATAGTACCACGACTCAGCGTTTTCTCAGGGTCACCAGGTAGCCTATATTTATGAGGATTATCATCATTGAGGATGAAAAAAAGATTGCTGCCGCCCTTAAGCGTGGGTTGGAGCAAGAGCAGTATGCCGTAGATGTGGTACACGATGGCAAGGAAGGCAAAGCCTTTGCCCTCACCGAACCCTACGACCTTATTGTTTTGGACAGGATGCTTCCCGGCGTAGAAGACGGCCTGGAAATTTGCCGCGCCGTGCGCGAGAAAGGCCTGCACACCCCCATCCTCATGCTAACGGCACGTGACCAAATCCATGAGCGGGTTTCTGGGTTGAACGCAGGGGCGGACGACTATCTCATAAAACCTTTTGCGTTCGATGAGTTCCTGGCCCGCGTCCGCGCATTGCTCCGTAGGCCAGAACAACAGGTAGAAAACACCTTGCACGCAGGGGAGCTCTCCCTTAACACCCTTACTTTTGAGGTGCATCGGAAAGATGTCACAATTGCCGTTTCAGGAAAGGAGTACGCGCTCCTGGAATACCTCATGCGCAATAAAAATGTCACACTCACGAAGGATGCCATTATTGCCCATGTCTGGGATTATGACGCAGATGTCCTCCCTAATACGGTAGAAGTATACATAGGTTACCTACGGGCAAAGATAGACAAGCCCTTCAAAGGTAAAGCACTCATAAAAACCGTTCGTGGGTTTGGGTACAAACTAGACGCCACCTAATGTTTAAAGCCGCGGTCCTCCGCCTCACCCTCTGGTACCTCCTCTTTACGATGCTACTCAGCGTCGGTTTTAGCATGGCGCTTTACCAGGTTTCAACGCAGGAGTTTGAAAGGGACCGCATCAAACTGGAAGCACTGTTGGAAAAAAGCTTTTTCCGCGGCCGCCCAGTCCCTGAACTGGAAAGCTTTAACTTGGTACGGTTTCAACAACTGGAAGAAAGCCGTCACACTGTACGACTCAACCTTATTTACTTCAATGTGCTTATCTTGGGACTTGGCGGTGTTGCCAGCTACTTACTTGCTCGCCGCACGTTACAGCCAATTGAAGAAAACATGGAATCGCAGTCCCGGTTTGCCACGGATGCTTCCCATGAGCTTCGAACGCCCTTGACGGCTATTAGGAGTGAGCTGGAAGTAGCGCTGCGTGACAAAAACCTGACCCTTACAGAATCGAAGCTTCTCCATAAAAGCACGTTGGAAGAGGTGGCTCGCCTGGAAGCGCTTTCCAGCGGACTCCTTAAGTTGTCCCAGCAGGATATCCAAAAGGACCTCGCCCTTGCCCCCGTCTCCGCTGCCCGGGTCGTCCAAGAAACCGTAAGGCAAATGACCAAACAGGCCGATGCCAAAAAGATTACCCTGGTTCACACGGCCGAAGAGGGGGCCTTTGAGGCAGACCAATGGAGCATGGTAGAGCTCTTGAGTATCTTTGTAGATAACGCCATTAAGTACAGCCCCAAGGGTTCCACTGTCACCTTAAAAGCATCCTTCCGTCACCATAAACGGCAGGTTGCCCTGTCCGTCCACGATGAAGGGGAGGGAATTGCCGAGCAGGACATCCCCTATATTTTTGATCGTTTTTACCGCGCAGACAGTTCGCGCACTAAAAACGAAACGAGTGGCTACGGGCTAGGCCTTTCCATTGCGAAAAAAATTATAGACATGCACCGGGGGAGGGTAACCATTACTAGTAAGCCCGGCAATGGCACCACGTTCACTGTCTTCTTCCCTGTCCATCAAGGCACTTCCCTCCTTTAAGCTTTCTCTCAGTTTGCACACGTAAAGTGGTGACATTGAAGCAGTAAGTAACGTTTCTATGAACACCCGGAGCAAACTTCTCATGGCTAGTGTCGCCTCAGCGGGGCTCATCCTCACCGGTGGCCTTGCTACCCAGCGCGCTTTTGCCGATGAGACCACAGCCAACACCTCTCCCCTAAGCAGCCTTGTCACCAAAATGGCGGCAAAGTTTAACCTTAAGGAAGCGGATGTCCAAGCAGTTGTAGATGAAGTGAAAGCTGAAAAAGACGTGGAAATGAAAAAGATGGCAGAGGACAGACTCAGCCAGGCCGTGACCGATGGCGATATTACCCAAGCCCAAAAAGACCTCATCACCACCAAACAGACTGAGGTTGAGACAAAAATGACAGAGATTAAGAAAATCACTGACGATGGCGACCGGCGTGCTGCCATGGACCAACTCATGGCCGATGTAAGCAAGTGGGCAGCCGACAATGACATCAGTGGGAAGTGGCTCCGTTTTGCGGGACCAGGGCCCAAGGGTCACGGTGGTCCTGGGGGACATGGTGGCCGTGGTGAAAAAATGATGATGATGCGAGACTTCTAAAAAAGTTACCCAATGAAAAAGGAGCGACGGTTGTCGCTCCTTTTGTGAATTGAGGATGCTTAGGAGGCGAGGAGGGCCTTGAAGACCCCTTCCTCCCCCTTCAGATGGCTCTTGAGAAGGAAAGCTTCCCGCAGCGCCTCTTGAGGCCCAGGGAAGCTAAACATCTTCTTCAGGATGGCGTTCCATCGTTCCAGGTCCTCGGCTGATGTCTCGAGAAACGCAGAGGGCTGCAATGCCCCTTGCATGAGGACGTCCCTTAGGTGAAGGGGTTGCCCCTCCCTAGGCTCTGCCATGAGGGCCTGAAGGCGCTCTTCGGCTTCCTCAAGGCTCTGGGCCGGAGGAAGGTACGGGTCAGGAACAGGTATCACGTTAAAGGCAGCAAGCTGCACGATGCGGTACGCCTCTTCCCCTGCAAGGCCGTAGGCGACGCCCAGGTTCTTGAGCAGGGTTTTGACCCGGCTCGTAGCGTAACATCCACCCATGTTCTTGATTTCCAGGAGCATGTTGTCGGTGTAGACATATTCCTTCTCCAGCACCGAGGCAATGCGGCCTAGGCAGTAGATCAGTGCATGGAACGCGTCGGGCCACGCCACCCGCTCGGTAGAGCTCTGCTCGATGGCACGCTCTTCCCAGGTCTGGATAACATCTTCCAGGGAACCCAGGTACCCGAAGAGCAGCGTTAGGATGCCAGCCGCACCCTCCGTTTGGATAGGGTTGCGCTTGTGAGGCATAGCTGATGATCCCATTTGTTTAGGAGAAAAGAACTCCTGCATAATGGGGCACCCGCTCCGTGCGTTGAGACGCACATCGAGTGCAATCTGGCCCAAGAGTTCTCCCGCGGCACGCATGGCGCCGATAAGCGGGAGGTAGATGATACGCGGCATGATCTGGGAAGCCCCGTAGAACGGCCTGAGATTCAACAGATCCAGGGCCACCCACTCTTCCTCCATTGTCCTACCCGTGTAGTTGGCAATGGCGCCTGAGATCTTTGAGTAATCCAGAAAGCTTTGCGCGAACTCTAGCTGCGCTTGGCAGAGCTTGAGTACGGCACGGTAGCGCAAACACCGGAAGCCGAATGTTTGAAGCTCGGCCCATTGCCCGTGGGTGCGCCCCACCATAGGGGAGTATCGGTATTTCTCAGCCTGCGCCAAGAGAACCTGGTCAAGCCGCTCAAGCCCAGCTGCCACGAGGGCGGCCGACGCCTGAAGGCGGCGGGCCATTGCTGGCTCCTGGGTATCGTAGGAAGTCATTTCCCGGTGGAAGTACTTGTGATACTCCTTGGGGAGGAATCGCTCGCGCTCTTGGAGGAACGCGTTGAGGTCGTGACGAAGTTCCTTGTCGTTGGCTTCATACACACTAATATCGATGGGATTTGCTTCCAGTACCTGCACCATCGCGTCAGCAATTTCAGGGGAAATGTTTCCCAGATGTTGATCCGCCCTAATGCAGGCAATTTCGGTTTCTTGCCATCCTAAAAGGCGCTGTTCCAGACTCCACAAATGCGTGATGTCCGGTACCATGTAACGTTTATCCATTCTTCACCTGTCCTATCAAGCTACAAGGGCAGCCGGGCTGCCCTATTACTGTTGTTTATAGCAGTAATGGCTCTGGAAAACGATAATTTTATTCAAGGATGAAAAACAGGCACGTGTAGAACGTGCCCGTAAGGTCTGTGCAGTGATTTCAGCCACAAGGCGTTGCTTCTGGCAACATAAGGGCTGCCTCGGATTTCGGATCTGCAAGCGCTTTGCGGAGAGCCCCTGGTAGCCTCTCCATGAATGCCGAGGGATCCCCTCTGAATCCCAGGTCAAGCTCGGCAGCAAGCATCATGACATGCTTGTAGTTGTCATCACCCTCAAGGACCGTGAGCATTTTTTCCGTGACCCTCAGAAGGTCTGAAAGGAAGAAGGGCGCGTGCGTATTCTCCTCGGCTAACTCCCTGTCGGGAAAAGCTGTGGGGAGGACGAGCCGCGAAACGGGGCAATCCTGGAGCATTTCAAGGGTGGCGCTGCAGAACAGGGCAACAAACTTGACGTGGTCACGCACGCCGTCGATAGCCGTAAGCTTATCCCATCCATCGCCCCTTCTAGGGTACCCAACATACATTTCAGGATCGACGGTCATATCTATGACAAGTCTCTGACCTGGTATATGTGCATCAGCCCCTGCTGCGTGCAGTGTTAAGACGGTCTGCTTCCCACCCAGCTTGCCCATACCGTGGCAACTTGGGAGCTCGTGCACGTACGCATCTTTCTCCTGCCATGAATGCGGTGAAAAGCACAGGTCAGTGATAAGTTTGAAAGGAGTGCCCTTCCTCAGTATCCCTGCGAGAGTGTCGATTTCTTCTTTTGCTATCTCCCGCCTGGGAGCCATTTCAATGATGTCAAACATACTTCTCCAGAAAGCACCTGGGTGCTTTCTGCCGCTTAGAGTAACAGATAATGAGCGAAGTGAAGAGATAAGAAAAACGGCCCGGTGTTATATACCGGGCCGTAAGAAGAACATGACCCTTGCTGGGTATTCACCCTAAAGCCCGAAGCTCCTTGGGGCAAAGAGGTCATCAAATTGGTCCCGGCCGCTATGCCGGGGCCTTCTCATCCTTTCGCGGTCAGCAGATTGAAGGCGCATGTCATAGTGTGCCTGTGTTTCCTCAATCAGGTGGATCACCTCATCAGGAGACAAGGCCTGCAACTCCCAGAAAGGCTCTACTTCCCAGAGGCAGAGGTCAAGATCCTGTTGACGGTGCAGGCTAAAGGCCATAGGCTTGCCGGGCTTGGCACTTTCCGGCGACAGAGCGGCCAGAGCCACTTCTTGCGTAGGCTCAAGCACACCCTGACTGACGCGCAATGATTGGCGCTGCTGCTCAAGACAGCCTTGGAACGAGGTGCTCAGTGCGCAGATATTCCACGGCCCTGGCTTCAGGAAAAAATGCACAATGGCATAGCAGGTTGGAGGAAGGCTTCCGCGAAACACGGGATCCCTCAGCGGATGAGAACCGCCATGACCAGATATTAGGAAAAGGTTATCAAGGGGATTAATCATGTTTTCAAAGCTCCCGGGACACGAGTGACCTGCTTCGATAGTAACAGAAAGGCAAAGGGTGGGGAGAGGACGACGCTCACTTTCTTTCTGCAGTCAGTGCTTTGCACATGAATTTCAGAAAGAAGCGCTCACTAGCTTTCCTCTCCGCTTCGCGGAGCAAGGTACTGGGAAAGGCGAACCTGGTTTCGAAGCCGATCCCAAATCAAAGAAAAGAAGAGTCCAGAGGACTCTTCTTTTCTTTGGTACCGGGGAGAGGACTCGAACCTCCACACCTTGCGGCACATGCTCCTAAGGCATGCGTGTCTACCATTCCACCACCCCGGCAGAACCTACGTACTATAGCGCAACCTGACCAGATTAACAATGAAAAAGCCCGGCTGTGCGGCCGGGCTTACAGGAAACGTTCACTTCGTTAACTCGTCCCACTCTTTTTGCTTCTCCCGCTCCCTTTTTTCAGCCATGCTGGCATGCAATAAGGGTAAAGTCTTATAACCCACAAAAGAGATGAGAGCGAACATCAGCATCCCAAAGTCACCAAATACCCGGCCACATGCGCCTAGCGCCCATAGGTAGGTACAGATATTGGCTACAAGCACCCATCCAAACACCGAAGGGGTCAGACGGGAGGATAAGTAGGAAACACCGAGTGCCATTAGGTAGGCACCAACCACAAACACAACAAGCAAACCCTTCACCTCGTATGAGATGAATACCACGTTCCCCCTCAAAGCTCAATGAGGTCCCTGATTTTATCTATCGTCGCCGGCCCTATGCCGCTCACCTGGTCAAGGTCATCAATGCTCTTAAAGGCGCCATGCTCCGTGCGGTAATCAATAATTCGCTGGGCGTACGAAGGTCCAATGCCAGGAAGCGAATCTAGCTGGGCAAGCGTGCCACGGTTAATGGAAACCTTCTTGCTAACAGTGGGCAACTCCGCAACTGATGAGGAGGCAGTAGGGGAGTCCACCCCACTACTACTCCCCGTCCCCGCCTTTTTACTTACGGCCCTCGCTTGCTCCGCTTCCCGTACAAACGTATCGTGCGCCGCAGCTACCTCTGCACTGGCTGCCTGGTACTCCTGCTGCAGGGAAGTGATGAGCTCGCCGTCTTTAAGGCGCGCTTCTTTCAAGGCAGCCACTTCCGCCTCCAACCCAGCCATGCGCTCCTTTAATGCATCGGCTTCCCCATTCTCCGTAATGATAGTTACTGGCTCCCCGCTGCTTCCAATAATAAGCCGCCCTATGCCCGCGGCTTTAACACGGAGGTGGGGGAGTAGCAGTATTGCAGCGCCCAACCCAATTACAACTACGGCAAGTGTTCCCT
Organism: Verrucomicrobiia bacterium; assembly: GCA_035460805.1. Classification (NCBI taxonomy): domain Bacteria; kingdom Pseudomonadati; phylum Verrucomicrobiota; class Verrucomicrobiia; species Verrucomicrobiia bacterium. The sequence goes on from DATHWI010000135.1 coordinate 12,000, forward strand.
GCCGCCAGTACCTCTTCAGTAAAGAAATTGCTTTCTCTCGCATGCGCCTACCCTACTCCCCGCGGGGGAGGGAGCGCCAGGCTACTCCAATCCCGCCACGGCGCTAGACAAGCCCCTTTCCTGCCACTGAACTGGGAATTCGGGATGTTCTTCAACGTAAGTCTGCACCACGCCCTTAACGCGCTGGAGGAATTCCAAATCTGTTAATCGAGCCATTTTAAAGTCTGGAAGCCCCGATTGCACGATGCCCGTCAAGTCGCCAGGTCCACGGAGTTCCAGGTCGCGCTCGGCAATATCAAACCCACTTTCATATTCCACCAGCGCCTTAAGCCGCTCAATGGCTGGGCCACCGCCAATAGTAGGGCAAAGGAAGCAGTATGATTGTTCCTTGCCACGCCCAACCCGGCCCCTTAGCTGATGAAGCTGGGCAAGGCCAAAGCGCTCTGCATTCTCTATGACCATGACCGTAGCATTGGGCAGGTCAACTCCCACCTCAATGACCGATGTGGCAACCAGGACATCCACCTTGCCTGCCTTAACTTCGGCCATGAGAGCCTCTTTTTCCTTTGCTTTCATGCGGCCATGCAGTTCGGCAACCCGTCCAAACTCAGGATGCTCTTTGCGTAACCGCTCCGCCTCTTTGGAGACAGTCTTAATCTCCTTAGGATCCACGACAGGTTCGCCTTCAGTAAAGACTTCCTCCTTTTCAATGAGGGGACACAGCACAAACACTTGCCTGCCTGCGGCAACTTCCTGTGCAATGCGCCCTTCCATCTCACGGCGGCGGTTAATGGGGATGATGTCGGTATGGATAACCTGCCTGTTCTTGGGCTTTTCCTTAAGGAAGGAAACCTGGAGGTCGGCGAACAAGACGAGGGCCAGTGTGCGGGGAATCGGCGTGGCAGTCATGGCAAGGACATGCGGGGGATGCTCCTGCTTGTCCCGTAAGGCTGCGCGCTGCTTCACCCCAAAGCGGTGCTGCTCGTCCACCACAACCAAGCCCACATTCTTCACGGCAAAATTGTCATGAATAACAGCATGCGTACCCACAATAATATCCGCACTATCCGCATCTTCCTTCGTAGCGGCAGTCCACAACGCTACACGGCAGCCGGCGGTTTTCAGTAACTCAGCAACAGTCTTTGCATGCTGTTGTGCCAAAATCTCCGTAGGTGCCAAAATGATACTTTTCTTTCCCGTCTGTGCGACACATGCGGCAAGCAGGGCAGCCACGACAGTTTTTCCGGAACCTACGTCGCCATTGAGTAGGCGAGTCATCAATTTCCCCGATTTCATGTCCGTGAGCGAATCCCACACTACGCGCTTCTGCCCCGCCGTTAATTCAAATGGCAATGATTCTACGACATTTTTAAGCCACTCTACGGGCACGTCAATGATACTTCCTGCCATTCTCACCTGGAGTTGTTGGCTTTGCGCCACATTCATGAAGAATGAGAAGGCCTCAATGAACGCCATAGCCTTGCGCCCCTGCTCTTCGTCGGCCATAGACACCGGCTGATGGATGAGACGCAGCATGTCGCGGTACGGTGGCAGCTCTTCCCGCTCCCGCAGGCTGTCTGGCACTATATCCTCTATTTCCGCATCGTTTATGACCTGGCGGATGAACTTCTGAAGCATCCAGCTAGTCACCCCCTTTGTCTGAGGATAGACCGGTATAACCTGGGGTTCATCCAATAGCACGGGACTGGGCAGGATATTTTGCCCATGGAACCGCTCTATGGCCCCTACACACGTCCATGTGCTGCCAATGGTCAGCTTCTTATCCACATAGGGCTGGTTAAAAAAGCGGAGCGTCAGGGGAACTCCACTGTCATCAGAGACTTCTGCGTCAACAAAAGAGAGCCCTCTCTTGGTTCGTTTCTTTACCAGAGAGTCTACGGTCACCCGGATTGCCACCGGAAAACCGAACTGCACCAGGTTCAAGGGGAGCGGGTTTGATGCGTCAATGTAGCGGCGCGGGAACCAGTGCAACAAATCAAAAACACTACGGATCCCCATCCGTTCCAGGTGTTCTACGGTTTTTGGACCTACGCCGGGGACAAGCCGGACTGAATCGTGTGCTCTGTAGTGCATACTATTCCTCCTCCCCACACCCTATCACCTTCATAAAAAACAAGCGACTGACCTGGTGCAACAGCCCAAAGGGGATCCGTCTCTACCCTCACCACCCCTGCTCCGGCAGTAATTTTTTTCACCGCCACTGGTTGCTGTTGGTACCTACCCTGCACGCCGATAAGTCCGTTTTTCGCCTTCATGTCGATGGTCGATACAATAGACGGATCGGTATCCCCACCAGTGGTCTGCCACCCTTCAAGCTCAATAAAAGTGCTCATGAGGTCCTGGTCATACCTGTCCAGGCTCACATAGAGCCTATTGGATGCAGCTTCTGTAGCCACAACATATACGGGCTTAGTATCGGGATCATTTGTGTACGAACGTAGTACGCCGTTGTCTATTGCCTCCCCTGCGCGCTCTCCAATAGTGTAGAACATCGCCCCTCGATGCTCCCCTACTACTAATGCTTTTCGTACACGTTCAGAGAAAGCCTCTCCTGCCACGTAAGGTGGCAGCAAATAGGTGCGCCCAGGCTTTGCCCCAATCTGTTCCAAGAGGAATTTCTTCAAGTCCAGGTGGCCAATGAAGCAGATGCCTTGGCTGTCTTTCTTGCTCGCCGTTGCCAAGTTCAGGGCTGCAGCCTTCTCGCGTACCATACTCTTCTCAAGTTCACCCACTGGGAAGTACGCTGTTTCCAACTGGGACTTGTTCAATGCATACAGAAAATAGGATTGGTCCTTCCGGGCATCCAAGCCGCGGTAAAGTACCCCGTCCCTCACCCGTGCATAGTGTCCCGTAGCCATGCCATCCGCCCCCATTTCCCTGGCCTTGTCCAAGAACACCGAGAACTTAATCTCCTTGTTGCACATGATATCCGGGTTTGGAGTGCGTCCTGCGGCGTATTCCCGCAAGAAATAATCCACCACCTTCTCCTTGTATTCCTGCTCAAAATTAATAGAGCGGAAAGGAATGCCAAGTTCTAAGCAGACCTTTTCTGCGTCTGCCTGGTCCTGCTCCCAAGGGCAATCAGTCAAAGATTGGAGGGTCGAGGGGGACCAGTTCTTCATGAACATGCCCTCCACTTCAAAGCCCTGCTCCAAGAGAAGCGCAGCCGCGACGGAGGAGTCGACGCCTCCGGACATCCCCACAATTACCTTAGGCATTGTAGGCGCGCAGTAAGCCAATGAGGGCAACGAGTATCCAAACCAGGTTTAAGACCACTGGCTGGACATCCTTTTTCTTCCAAGAGGCGTACGCCACGCCAACAGACCCAACAATGTTGGCCACTAGGTAGCGATAGTCCGTCGCCTGCACTGTCCCCATAACGGCAGCCAAGTAAGCACCTACAATGAGCACCACTCCAACCCAGTCTACAAACTCAATGATTCCCTTTGTTTTGTGGATCATGACACAAAATTAAAGAAAGCATCGGCGGTCGAGGTTGTTCGCTCATCCACCTCACTGACATCAACATTTTTTAGCGCAGCAAGCTGCTCCGCCACAGCCATGACCATGGCCGGCTCGCACGTTTGCCCGCGGAAAGCCTGAGGCGCCAAGTACGGCGCATCGGTTTCCACCATAACACGGTCCCACGGGACGCCAGTGGCCACCGCACGCAAGGCCTCTGCATTCTTATAGGTTAGGATCCCAGTAAAGGACAGGTGGAAACCTAATGCCAACCAGGCATCAGCCTCTTCCTGACTTCCCGTAAAGCAGTGAATTACTGTTTTCATCCCCTTTGCTTCTACCGAAAGGATATCGTAAAGGTCTTGGAAACAATCGCGGCTGTGAATAATGAGTGGCTTGTCCACTTCTTTCGCAAGGCTCACTATTTCATATAAAACTGCCTTCTGGAGCGCTTTTCTTGCCTCAACCTCCGATTCCCCCAGTTCATCAAAATGGAAATAATCGAGCCCAACTTCCCCAATGGCTACCACCTTCGGGTTAAGGGAAAGTGTGGTAATGCGCTCAATATCAGCAGGCGTCGTCTCGTGAGCATCAGAAGGGTGCACCCCTACCGCCGCATACACCTGGGCATATTGCCCTGCAAGCGCCACCGCAGAGTCAGAGGACTCCCGGCTGGTTCCTGGCACCACAATGCGGGCAACGCCAGCTTCAGAGGCACGGGAAAGTACGCCCGCTACATCGGCAGCAAGTGGTGGGTAGTTAAGATGGGCGTGAGTATCAATCATGACGCGGGAAGAGAATGAGTGGAGCGGCACCCAGGGACTCACCTGGAACAAGGCTTCCCCACGCACGCGCTTTGGCACCATCAAACCAGAAATCAGATGGCAGACAGGTAAAGAGCTCCCTTGCCACACGCTCTGCCGTTGTAGGAATGGCCGGCCAAACCTGGCTGGTAATATGCCGGATAACCTCGAGAAGTTCGTAGAGAAGCTCGTCTAGCTCACCCTTGCGGTGTTCATCCTTGGCAATTTCCCATGGCTTCAACTCTTCAATGCGGCGGTTGCAGAACACAATGAGCTGCTGGGCACTACCAAGCGCCTCCTGAATACGGATGTTCTCAGCAAAGGCATCGTACTCCGCCCATCTCTCCTCAACCACCACCTTTTCCAGGTTAGCTACCTGCTCCTCTGAAACACCTGGCACAACCCCTCCACAGTACTTATGCACCATGGTAAGCACGCGACTCACCAGGTTTCCATAATCATTTGCCAGATTGCTGGCATATACTTCCGCCAGGCGCTCCATGGTGAAATCCCCATCATCAGTAGTTGGGAGGGCCCGCAGGAAGTACCAACGCAACGGGTCAGCCCCGTATTTCTCCAAAGGTTCGTACGGGTCAATCACATTCCCCCGGCTCTTGCTCATCACATGGCCATCCTTAAGGATAAACCCATGCACCAACAGGCGCTTAGGCACCTCTAGGCCGGCAGAAAGCAACATGGCAGGCCAAAGCAACCCATGGAAACGGGTGATGTCCTTACCTATGCAGTGCAAATCTACAGGCCAGCGGCTTCCCGGGACAATGCGCCCTTCTTCCACCGAGGCGCAACCGGTCAGATAGTTAGTGAGGGCATCAAACCAGACATACATGACTTGGTTTTCGTCACCTGGCACAGGGATGCCGTGGCTCAACCGGGAAATATCCCGTGAAACAGAAATATCCTGCAGTCCCTTCTCCTCCACAAAGCGGATAAGCTCCTGAGCCCTATGTGCGGGGTAAATGGCATACTCCCCACTCCTGAGCAGCGCCAGGACCTGGTCCGTGTACTTAGATTGAGCAAAGAAGTAGTTCTCCTCTTCAATGAGCTCGATGAACTTTTCGTCGATGCCAAACACGGAAGGATCGGGTGTTTCATCTGCAGAACCCAGGAATTCTTCCTGCTTGATGTTGTACCAGGCACGGTAGGTTTTCTTGTAGATGTCACCCCTAGCCGCACAGGCCTGCCACAAGGCTTGGGCCATGGCCATATGGTCCGCATCACTGGTACGGATAAACCGGTCGTGACTGAGGGAAAGGGCTTCGGCCAAGCCAGTGAAGTGGGCTACTTGCTCGTTAGCAAAATCGCCAGTACTTTTACCGGCCGCATCAGCAGCGCGCTGCATTTTGAGGCCAAATTCGTCTACGCCGGTCTGGAAATATACTTCTTCACCCTTCATACGGTGGTAGCGCGCCAAAAAATCCGCCTGGACAAACTCCAAAGCATGGCCCATATGCGGCTTGGCATTAGGGTAGTGAATGGAGGTGGTGATGGTGAACTTAGGCATGGGTTGTGACGAGAAGCACTATTTCTCCTTTGATGGTGGGGCGGGCAGCAAACTCCTGCTGAACTTCTTCTAAAGAACCAGTAACAACCTCTTCAAACTGCTTGGTGAGCTCCCGGCCCACACAAACAGAAAGTGGTTGGTTCCATTC
>DATHWI010000136.1 GCA_035460805.1 Verrucomicrobiia bacterium
ACCCACATGCCACTAAAAGAACACGCCATCCTGTCTGGCTCTATCTTGATGAACAGTTAAAGCATAGTTACCTTGAGCATATGAGTCTCACGCCTCAAGCCGCTGAGACGCTCACGTTACTTCGTGAGAATGGGATTATGACAGTCATTCTTTCAACCCATCCTCATGAAGCAGAGGAGGCAGCCCGGCTGCTGGATGAAAAAGTAAGGCACTTTGAATTAACAGATTATTTCGACGAAGTTTATGCCACGGCTGAATATCCAAAGGCTAAGGCTGAAAAGATGCTTGAAGTTCTCGAGCGCCATAACCTTACAAAGGACGAGGCCCTCATGGTGGGCGACTCTTATAAGTGGGACTATGCCCCTGCGCAAAGTGTTGAAATAGACGCTGTGCTTATCAACTCAGATTATCATCAAGAAAATAGAGAGAATGAGCCCGTCCAAAAGCTCATAGATGATCTAGACGGTTTACTTCCCCTATTAGGTCTCCCCGCGGTCCCATTGAACACTCTCTCGATTTGACGGGGCAAATAAGGCCATATTTAGGGTAATAAAAAACCAGAGGCATCACTTACGTAATTACTCTGGTTTAGTGGCCACGCACAGCGGGTGCTGTGTGTGGCCGGTATAGGTGCATCACTGACGCGTACGTTTTTCAATGAGAATCTCTCGATTGGCAAACGGGCATGTCCAGATGTGGTTCCAAGGTTCTGCAAATGTGTACGCCCAGTCTGAAGGGATCTCCTTATCGCTGTTCGTAAGTAACACACTTTTGGAATCTTGAGAGGTGAACGTCACCGTCTTTGCCACCTCGTCAACTACAGGGAGTTGACGTGTGTACACCGTGATCATGGTGTTACCCTCGAAGATCACAGTCTGATAGAGTCCTGACATTGGGTAGGTGCGCGGGCTGTTGTTGTAGAAGAGCACGCCTCGGGCATTCCCTGCCTGGGCTACTATCACCACAGAGTCCCTGGCGGGAATCTTGTGGAGAGCCTTGAAGGCTTTAGGTGGCGTTACGATGCCCAGCTCTATGAGGCCGACATTTTGTCTTTTTGCGGGAGTGTAGGATTTCACCACAATCTCTCCCGGCATATCGTGGTAGCTGACCGTCTTGTTGGACGTGCCGTCCAGGTTTTTCAGCGCCGATACCGCAATGTGTGGAAATGAGGTGGCGGCAGTGCGGTAGTACACCACGTTGCTTGCCTGGGAAGGGGGATAGGTATCGCGCACAGCTTGCGCAATGGATAGGGAAAAGATGGTTGCGGCAAAGACAAGAGCGAAAACGAATCTCATGTTAAAGTGACAAGTCACGGGCTTTCGGCCCGATCTCTTTCAGAACCTGATAAAAGACGTGCGGAATATACCATTTTTTGGTTAATAAGTCAATGCGCTAACCCTTGGGCACGAAAAGCTTCCCCATGGTGGTGTGGTCTCGCCCAAAGTTCGTTGTGACTAGGAAGTGTCTATGCTAAGATCGCCATGGTCACAACGGGATTGTGATATATCTATAAGTCCAGCCGTTTTGCTGGCAAGGAATGAATATTGGAACAAGGTTACCCGCGGCTTTTTGCCGATATTGACGCTTTCCGTAAAGGGAATTCCTCTGAAAGGATGCATGAAAGGTTCGCGTACATGTACTCAGAAACGGGTCTGTATGAATGTCACCTGGATCGATTTGATGAAGTGGTTGAGTCCTTTGTGAGGGGTGTCGGTTCTCTCACAAAGGATAGAGTTGAGTTCTGGACTCCCGCCTCAAAATTGATAGTCAAAGGAATTCGCAATAGGTATGTCTCTCCTCGTCCTCGACATTACCGATCCCCGCATCAGGCGTTTGAGGTCAATAAGGCTACCGTGGAACTTTCATTTAACATTAAGGGGCTCTACGAGTTTAGGCGAGAGGAAAAGCCAGTGAAGGTTTATGGAATGTTTGGCGGGGGCGGGGATGTCCCACGTCCTTCTTCACTCGAAATTCCCACAAGTCTCTGCTGCGCTTCTTATGCGTACCACTTGGAAAAAGAGGATCAAGAATTTTTCCTCTACTACATAATGTGGCAACATCGTGCGCGACTCGCTAAATCTAGAGATGAGATTATGAGTGAGCTTGATAGGCTTGGATTTCCATCTGCAGCCCCCTAAGGGTGCAGGCCCCCGATTTGAAGGGGGCTTTTTAATAGGTAGTTTTTCTTGGTAAGTACGGTATGGTCTCGCACATTATTTACAACTTCCCGGTTAGTATTTTCCTGGTAGAGTGGCAGCATGAGTGTTTCAGAAGAGTCAAAGGTTTCAGTTGCTAACAACGAATTTAAAAAGCTGCAAGATTTGTTGAAACTCCACGAGCGAGTGGTCACTAGTTCTGCAGTTTTTCACATGGACGAAGGACCTGTAATTGTAGTTGGTCTTTTGCCTGGAATTGAGGCTGAACTGTTCGAGAAGATAAAAGGAGATGTTCAGGCTATGTGCTTGAAGACCCCGTGCTCTGTCAGTGAGCAGTCTCCCGGTCAGTTTCATCAGGAATGATTAGTGGAAGAATTATCCCTGAGCATCAAGTGTTTCACTTGGCGCTCTTTTCAATACATGGGCTCAAAAAGAAAAAAGCCAACCTGCGGTCGGCCTTTTCTCTTGGTAGAGCGGCACGATCTTGCCTAAAAGGGTATCCAACTACTACTTTCTTTCCAGTTCTACTAGATGGTGAGTATATTCCATGGGAGAGTTAGGAAAGTGGGTCTTGCGCAATGAGCTAG
>DATHWI010000137.1 GCA_035460805.1 Verrucomicrobiia bacterium
GCAAGTGGCTGGTACATCTAAGCTTTCCGTTACCAATAGTGGTGCACTTACCATCGCGTCAGCGCTTACCGTTTCCGCGGGGGGTGCTTCCATTACGGGTGGTCTTAATAACAATGCGGGTGGAATCACAAACGCAGGCAATATTACGGGCGCAGGCAATATTACCGGAAGTGGCACAATTACCGGTGGTACCCTCACTGACGGCACACTCTCTGTTACATCTGGTGCATTGACTGGTGGCACCACCGCTGTCTTTGGCACATCTGTGACTACCCCTACTGTGCTTGGAGGAACCTTGACCGGCGGTAATCTTTCCCTCCAGTCCACATCCCATGGCACAAAAGGTAATGTCTACTTCAATGGTGTAACTGCCTACGTAGATGCTTCCTCCAACCTCTTTGGAGCAGGCCTTAACGTGGGTTCCGGCACTATTACTTCTGGGCTCATTAACGGCCAGGACATCGACGCAACGGCCAATTTCACGGGTACCGTTACTGCCGCCACCGGGCTTACCGTTTCTGCTGGTGGGGCAGGAATTACAGGGGATATTACCGTGGCTGGCAACGTACTTGCTTCTGGTTCACGTGACATAGGTACGTCTGGAACCCGCTTCACAAATGGTTTCTTTGGAACGGTAGATGTAAACACGCTTACGGTTAACTCTGGCTCTACCGTAAACGGCCAGTTGGTAGTTTCTTCCACAACTTCACCTCAGCTCACGGTTAAGTACGATAACTCTAACTATTACAGCTCCGCCGTTTCTTCAGCTGGTGCGGTTACCTTTGATGCAACTGGCGCTGGCGCAGCGTTTACCTTTGCAGACGGGCTGACCGCCAATGTTTTTGCCTCTTCCGGTGCCACTATTACTGGTGGTGCCATTTCCAGTACCACTATTAGTGGTTCGACCGGTTCATTTACCACCCTGAGCTCTAGCGGTACCACCAACCTTGGTACGGCTGGCAATGTGGTCATTGGGTACGGTTCCGGCACGGTCCAAATCATTTCTACTGGCCTGAACGTTTCCACTGCCGGCGCCCTGTCGGGTGTTACCTCCATTGGTGCCAGTGGCAACATTTCAACCTCTGGTGATATTCTCACCACAGGAAGCGGTACTATTACCTCCGCAGGTGCACTGACTGTTTCCTCTGGGGGAGCGGCCATTACTGGCAACTCGAGTATTACTGGAACGCTCGGTGTCAGTAGCACACTTTCGGCGACTGGGGCAGGGACGGGTCTTGCAGTTACGAACAACGCAACGGTCGGCGGTACCCTTGCAGTTACCGGTACGGTTACCGGCGGTACGTACAATGGGCAGACCATTTCCAGTACAGCCAACTTTACCGGCACGGTAGGTGTGACAACCAGCCTTACGGTCCCTACCATTTTGAGCGCCTCTGGCAATCTGGCTCTTCAAGCGGCAAACGGCGTCGTTGCCCTTAACAAGGCAGGTACCCAAAATACCCTCCAGGTCTACAACTCTGGTGGTACCCTTTACGCGTCGCTTACACATGATGGTACCGATGCAGTGCTCTCCTCTAGCTCTGGTGCTCTCAACTTCCAGGCAGCAACCGGCATCGTAAACCTCAATAAGGCCAGCACGCAGAACTACCTCCGTGTCGCTTCTGCTACGGCTGCGAACTATGTAGAAATTACCCACAACGGTACGAATGGTGTCATTACCTCTACTGCAGGCGAGCTGCAGCTTCGTGGTGGCTCCGGTAGCACTAACCAAGTCTTGGTTGGTGATACTGGCGTGTCCATGAACTTGGTGTTCGTAGAGAGCTCCACCATTACCACATCTGGCAGCAAGACCGTCACCCTTGGTGCTTCCGGTGATATATTCAACCTCAACCAGACGGGTGTTACCTATAATGTAGGGACCCTTACTTCTACGGGCGCTACGCTTGCCACTAGTTCTACCTCCACTACGGCCTTGGTGGTGAATGGCCCAACCAGCCTTTCCGCTAACCTGCTGGATCTGCAGGTAAACAGCGTATCCAAGCTTTCAGTCAGTGCTGCGGGTGTAATTGCCCTGACCGGTATCACTCAGACCGGTACCACTGCCAACACCTTCACTGGTACCTCCACTTTCCAAAACGGGCTTCGTACTTCCGGCAATATCAGCAGTACTCCTTGGGGTGTAGCTGGGATAAACATTCAAGCCGCTGCTGCTACCTATACCGATAGCTCTCCTGCAGCCAGTCCGGTGGCTTCCATTGTTGCCAACTCCCTTGGTATCCCAACTTTTGCCGCAGC
>DATHWI010000138.1 GCA_035460805.1 Verrucomicrobiia bacterium
GGCAAAAAAAGACCGTATTATGCACGCCCACTTAAAAGGTGGAGACATTGACCTCATGGCAAGTGACAGCGACCGCGAAAGCTTTGGCGACAGCTTTATTACACTCTCCCTTAACGGCACAGACGAAACCAAGCTCCGTGAGCTCTACGACAAGTTGGCAGTAGGTGGGAAGAACTTTTATCCTATTGAAATGCAGGCTTGGGGCGATCTCTTTGGTAGTGTCACCGACAAATACAATGTGGACTGGATGATGAACATTGCAGCTCAGAAGTAATACGTTTTTTAAAAGGCAGCCTTGGTGGCTGCCTTTTTTGTTACTCCACCAGGGTAGTAAACACAACACGCCGCTTACTAAACTTCTGGATCTCAGTATCCCAAGAACCTGTGCAGGTAATGAGGTTCATATGCGAACCTGGCCCAGAGTTAAAGACTTCTTTAGGATGATCGTCATAGTTGTAATCCCTAACCTTCTGCACCTTGAATGTGCGGGTTAGGCCGCCATCGTCAGTCACCAAGAGCGTATCCCCTGCCTTCATGGCATTCAGGGCAATAAATACCCCAGCCTGACCCTGCTTGCCATTTAAGTGACCGCCAAGTACCGCCGTACCAAGCTCTCCTGGGCGCGCACTCAGTTTGTACCAACCAACGTGAGCGATATTAGCGGGGACATCCATATCCCCCGCCTTGGTGAGGCCAACCGTTTGCATGGTAGCATCCACCTTAATGGCGGGGATTTGGATACGGACAGGAACCCCAATTTTAGGAAAAGGCATTGGGATAAATGTAGGCGCAGGAGCATCGCCCAAGCTTGTTTGAGCGCCTTTCACCTCCCCAGGGTTTATCTGAGGGTAAACAGGGTGTTCATGTACGGTAAAGGCAGATACAGCAATAACGAGAGCGGCGGCAGAACTGCCTAAAATCGTAACTACACTGCCTAATTTCCCCATAAGGTATGTTAGGACTTACGGCGAGCAAGGACGAGACCTGTTGCAAGTGCAGATGCAATACCAAAGGCGGCAACGGCAGGGCTTGAATACGGAGAAACTGGTGCATTACCAGTGTTTGGCAAGCCAGGCACCGCAACAGCAGCAGCCTTCTTGATGGTATAAACCGGTGAGGAAAAGGTAATGTCTGACACATTTATGACTGCGCCGCCATCAACTGCACTAATAGTGAAAGGTGCCGTCCCCGTTGTGCCACTCTCCGTGCGGGTAAGTGAGAGTGCAGAAACATTTACCGTACCAGGCGCCAGCCCTAGCAAGTTTTCCAATACAGCATTAGGAAGGAAAGCCTGCATGTTACCAACGTTTGCAGTGCTACCATCTGCCAAAAAGTGAGGGCCACCAAGCGTTGCAACTAGGGATCGCTCGCCATCTGAACCCTGTGCAGCTTCAACCCAACCACCCATCGCACCCGTAAGCCCAAAGTAGGAGCCGGCAAAATTAGAACCGTACCCTGTCTGGTCAAAGGTCATGTCTAGCGAGGCGCTAAGGGCATCTGCCTGTGACTGCGTAGCGTGACAGTTCGGTGGTGTGGCAGTACAAAAAGCAAAGTCATCGCCGCTGCCAAACGGCGTACGGACTGGGGAAAAGGTGAACGTCAAAGAAGCCGCGTCTGTCCCCAGATTGGCGGTTGTCCAACTATCAACGTGCCCATGTACCAAGGCAAACGAAAAATACTTTGCCAGATCGCCCATGTTTGTCATGGTGATGGTAATTTTGGAATCTGCGGTAATTGCCGCGTGCGAAGTTGGGGTAACTGCCGCACTTAGTTCCATGTCATTTGTGAAGGCATCTACATGGTGGTAGACAAAAAGGCTGGAACGGCGCCCAAGCTCTACGTTTGCACAGATTGCCGCGCCAATAGAACCGATAGCTGGGTTTGTTGGGTCCGCAATCACTTCGCCATCTACACTCATAGAAGCAATAACCGGGCGGGCAATAGCCATCCCATTCCAGGTATATGTAGTGGAGCCACTTTCACAGCTGGCCTGGTCTGGGACACCCTGGGTACTGGATATTGCGTATGTAGGAAGTGGTGCCGATACTAACCCGGCCATAAGTACCAAAGCACAGGACCCTACCTGGATCATCAGACGGCGAGAGAATGTCATATAGCTACCCCACTACTATGTAATTGTTATGTAGTTATAGTATCAAGCCACCTGGGATGATGCTAATTTTGCTATTAAAACCATCCTTTGCCCGAGGGTCACTTGTATTCAGATAGTCCCCACCTCCAGAATTATCAAATAAAAAAAGAGGGCGGTTGTACGCCCCCTTGAACTTGAAATGCAGCTCATCCACTAACCCCTTACCAGCCGGCGAACAACACGTTCACCCACTGAAACGGTCAAGGTGCTGCCCGCCGGCCACTCCATGGCCTGGTCAACCATACCATCGGAGAAGAAAACTCCCCCTTTTGGCATCTCACAAGTGAGCTGCAGCGGCCGGTCATTCACTACCCTGCCCGTGACAATGTAGGCACCTGTTTGCGGGGACGGGAATGGTTCCCGTACGACAAACACCAGCTCTGGGTCGGTAATGCCTGGCAGGTCTGCCAAGAGATGGTCGCGAGAGTCGGTAAGGGCCTCTACCATGGTCACGATTGAACGGAGCCAGGCCTGCGACCCTACGCCCGTGGAGATAATGACCCCACTGGAAGAATGGTGCTCTTCCCTACCTTGGAACGAGATCTTGTAGCGGGCCGAGACATGGTCTAACCGGCCCACGAAGATATCGTTAATGCCCCAGACCACGTGCTGCTCGTCTGTGGCCGCCCTTACAAACGGCAACTCTTCAACCCTGCCCTTGCCAGAAGCAAGGCGGCCGATAACATCGCCCACTTCTTCTGCCGCAAACGGCATAAGGTTGCCAGCGATGGTCCTGGGATCTGGGTTGATACCCAGTACCAGCTGATCGCCCAAGTACTGTGCCAGGTTGACGAACAACCCGTCGGGACCACATACAATGACGAGGTCTTTCTCCCGGAAGAGAAAGGTCGGCAAGTCAGAGCGTGACACCGTTACTACTCCTGCATCCGTAGGAAGCTGACGGTAGATGGCATCGAGCGACCGTTGGTACTGCTGGTGCTCCCGTTGGTAGCGGGAGATTGAATCCCCCGCCATTTCCAACGTGAACGCCGCTGCGCCCTCGGTGCTGTACTCATCAACCAACTCTTCCAGGCGGGTTCTTTTTGTTACGATAACAAATCGATCCACCATAGCGGTTACTCCTCCGTAGCCTTACCGGCTTCGCCCCTAAGGACTGCCAGCAGGTCGGTGGTCAGGGAGACGTTGTTAAGCGATCCCTTTTCCGCTGCCGTAAGGAGAGCAGCCGCCATTGCCTGTGAAGGGTTCATATCGGTAAGCGGCTTGAGACGGATCTCATTGGCTTCTGCCTCAGACTTGGCCTCGGCAACCCGGTTTTCACCCTGCTTCGTTACGAGCTCTGCTCGCTTCTCTTCCAGGGCCAACTTGGTAGCGGCTTCGTACTCCTTCAGGGCGCGCTCGTTGGTAGCGGACTGGCTGCGGCGCTCGTGAAGCGCCATATCCGCCGTCATCAACAACTTTTCCCGCTCGCTTGCGCCCAGCGCCTTGCCCACTTCCGTGTTAACAGGAGTGACCACGGCAACCGAACAGTTGCTTACGGCAATGCCTTTGGAGGCCAGCGCCGAATTCCCCTTATTCATGTGTTCCTGCAGGTCCGTTTCAAAAACGAACTGGGAACTCACGGCAGATGCGACGTCCAGGTTGGCCGCCGTCTTGCGGATTGGCCCAAGCACTTGCTCGGTGACAATCGCTTGCAAGTCAGGCTGCCACGCCTGTTCGTATTGGCCGTTGCGGGGGTTGACCGTGAAGTCGAAGGCCTTGCTGGCACTGACAGGCTCCAATTGAACCTGGACACTGCCGGTGACCCTGACTTGCTGCTTGTCGCTGGTGTGCACTTCAAGGGAGAAGTGGACGATTTGCGAGGTGGTCGGCACTACCGCGACAGTGGTGGTGGGGCCAATGAGGCCGCCCCAACCAATACCGCGATTGGCAAACGAACCACCCGAACGTGTGAAAACGTGACCGGTAGCACCGGCATATCGAAACATGCTAATTCCCAACATTTGAACCTACTCCTCGGGTTTTCCCGTGTTTTCAATGTCATTAGTGTAGTTTACACACTAATTATGTGTTTAATCTACACTAAGTCTGTAGGATGTCAACACTATTTCTTGTACGAAAATAAAAAGACCCCGTAGGGGTCTTTTCGTAGGCTGGGATAGGTCAGTTCCTATTACCAGAGAGCTCGCCGCTTGTGAGGAATGCCTCGACCAATCTGTGCATCGTGCTGTTTCCGCCACACTCACACATGATGACCTGGGCACCCTTGCACTTGCGGTTCACCGACGCCTGCTTGGCAGTCATGTTGCACCTGCACAAGACAAAGCTGACTTTCTCAGCGGGGAATCGTGATGCGATATCGATCGCACCTTCGGAACCTCGGTCCCCGACATAGACCACAACGCGGTCGATGTTTTCCAGGGACTCCGGAAGCTGGCTGCCCAGTTCTGTGACCAGCGTCCGCGCGATGTCCACGTGGTTGGGGCTGCCCATTTGGGGAACCCCCCACTGCTGGCCACGCCCGTGCTGGACGATAACGGCGGTGTTGCCGCCTCGCTCGATAGGGCCGCTTCCAAACGTCCCAGGATCACCAATGCTGTTGTAGGTTAGGAAAAGTGCGGTTTTCTTATTCATGTTTGAACGCCCGGAAGGAGAGCCGTCTCACCTTCTCAAATCTGCGGAGACTCTACCACATTTTAGGCAGTTTGTCAATGTGATAGCCCCTAACTTACTTCTTTTTTGCTATGCTGAACCCCTCATGCCAAAACCGACCCTCATTATCATCACGGGACTTCCTGGGGCAGGGAAAACTACCCTGGCCAAGAAGCTTGCCCCTGTACTCAAGCTCCCCCTCCTCACAAAGGACTCTATTAAAGAGATTATCTTTGATACCTTGGGCTGGAGTGACCGTGAGTGGTCCAAAAAGGTGGGCCTGGCAAGCTACACCATTATGAACTCCCTAATCGAGACAGAGCTGGCCGCAGGGAGGTCCCTCCTGCTGGAAAGCAATTTTAAACCCGAATTTGACAACCCCCGCTTTCAGGCATGGCAACAAAAGTACAAGTTTATATCCCTACAGATATTCTGCACAGCTGAGGGTGAGGTTTTGTTCGAACGTTTTAAGCGGCGTGTGAGTACGGGCGAACGCCACCCCGGTCATGTAGATGGTGCCAATCATGACGAATTTAAAGACATACTTCTGCATGGTGCCGTGGAGCCCCTCTCCCTGAAGGGAAATGTCATTACCCTCAACACCACCGATTTTGCTACCGTTAATATGACAGACATTCTCAAGCAAGTACGGAAGAACTTACAGAATTAGCCCAGGCCCCATGCATTTCATTACCGGTAGCAGTGGCAAATTTGCAGAAGTGCAGTCCCTCATCCCCAGCATTGAGCAGGTAGATTTTGACCTGCCAGAGATACAATCCACCGACGCGAAGGAAATTATTGCGGCCAAACTCACAGCGGCAGAGGGCCACAATTTGGGTGAGTACATTGTGGAAGATACTGGCCTCTACCTCGAGTGCCTTAACGGCCTCCCTGGCCCGCTTATTAAATGGTTCTTGAAAAAGCTGGGCAATGAGGGACTGGCAAGCCTGGTAAACAAGTACGAGGACAAAACAGCCTACGCCACTACTTGGATTGGCTACCGCTCTGAGTCAGGAGACATTCACTATTTTGAAGGGTCGGTAAAAGGCACTATCGTGGCACCCAAGGGCGAAGGTTTTGGCTGGGACCCTATTTTTCAACCTGACGGACACGACCGGACTTACGGCGAAATGACTATGGAAGAAAAGGGGCAGACCAGTATGCGCAAAGCTGCCGTGCAAAAACTGGTCGATTTCCTGGGGAAATAATGAAAAGCAACTACCGTGACTTCTTTGCTCTGCAACTTACGTTCGCAGACAAGGTCGCACATATCCTCGACTGCACCTTTGAGGAGGCCATCCTTACCCATACCAACTTCCATAAGGCATTTAACTTTGGGCGGGCAGGAACAAACCCCGCGGCCTGGAAGACCTATACAAACGGCTTAACGACAGCAGCCTCTCCCCTAGATTGGACGTGTGCATTTTATGCCAAGCTTCCAGATTGGGAAGAAACAGAGCGGCCCTTTGGGTGTTTTGACTATGAGTATAAGGATGAGGAAGAAATTATCCGTATTCATTTCTATTCCACGCCCGCTTTTCATGTCGATGGAACCCCATTAAGTCCCTTAAGCCAAGAACGGCAGGAGGCACGGACTGCTGAACTCAGAACCATGTTCCAACACATTAGCACCGCACATCCTGATGCAAAATTTGTTACCGGCCATTCCTGGGTCTACAGCCTCCCTAGTTACTGCCGGCTTTTTCCTGAGCAGTATATTCAGTCACTCACAACCGCCACACCCACCTTTGACGGTACCCGCCGTTGGGGGCAATTCTTACGTCATACGGGGGCAGTAAAAGAGAACTTGGCCGCAGACTTCTTAGTGAAAGTTGCTGAAGCGAAAACAATGGAAGATATTGCTGCCGCCTTTCCTTACCAAGAGCTGCAGGCAATATGCCCCATCCGGCACTTCTATACTCACTTTGGCATCAGTTCTGAGTGAAAGCATTTGCACATAGTTCTGATACTATGTGCGCATGAAACAAGCCTCCTCTCTCATCCCCATCGTCATTGGTGTTGTGGCAGCTTTTGCGGTAGTGACTTATCTCAAGAATCAGCAGGAAGCACCTAACCCAGAACCGACCGCTACTGCTTCGCCCACCGCCACCTCAACTTCTTCATCCCCTCTCAATGAACAGGGGGTGCAAGTTGCCTCACCGTTACCCAACGCGCTTATAGAGAGCCCCCTTACAGTTACCGGCACCGCTACGGGTGACTGGTTCTTTGAAGGCCAGTTCCCCCTCTGTATTTTGGATGGTAGTAACACCGAAATTGCCTGTGGCCAGGCACACGCCCAAGGTGAATGGATGACTACGGATTCCATCCCCTTCACCGCAACATTCACGTTTGCCACGCCCACCACTGACACAGGGAAACTTGTCTTGAAGAAGGACAACCCGTCTGGGCTGCCCGCCAATGACAAATCGGTAAGCCTACCCCTTAGGTTCCGCTAATACCTTGCACATAAAAAACCGGCCGGACACATGGTCCGACCGGCATTGATAGTGACGACTCGTCATTTCCCCAGTCCCGAAAGGAACCTTGCCACGAGAATGAGGATAAAGAACCCAAATGCACTTGGCCAAAATTGCGCCGCAGGGATGATGAATCCAACTGCAAAGGCACAAACCATGGGAAGCACGATGTAAATGAAGCCAAGGAATAGAAGCCCGAGGCATCC
>DATHWI010000139.1 GCA_035460805.1 Verrucomicrobiia bacterium
GGCTTCAGCAAATGGCCCGTGGACGGATGACACACTACGCTACAGCTATGACTGGCGGGGACGGCTTGCAAAAAGCGAGATTGTGGCCGACGACGGAGTTACTGTGACCCGGTCCGAGGAGTTAACTCTCGATGCGTTGGGCAGGACCTCCCAGCTGGCGAACGATCTGGGCACTTTCACCGGCACATATAATAGCGGCAACCTCACAAACCTGCCTGATCAGGTGGACCTCCCCGGAGGGTTCAACACCCTCTATATCCGCTATGCTGCCAACGCCGGTCCCAATGCGTTGGGGTTGCAAACCATCCATCACCGCCAGGGCACCAGCACCGTGCAGAAGCACGACTACACCTATGAGCTGACGGGCAACCTCAAAACCTGGGACCGCACCAATGCCAGCGCCAATGTGACCTCTTGGGCCCTGCGGCACGACCAGGCTGATCAACTCAACGATTTAGACGAGAGCCTTGATGGAGTCCCCCAGAAGAAGGAAGCCTGGCACTATGACGCTGCCGGAAACATCAGTTCTGCGGTGAACCTGCCTGCGGGAGGTCCGGGCACCTTGCAGATCCACACGAACGAAGGCCGCAACCAACTGGCCACTCTTGGGGGGCCTGGAAAAGCCTCCGTGGAAGGCACGACCGATGAAGCCTCCCAAGTGAAGGTCAACGGAAGCGCTGCAACTGTCACCAAGCTGGGACCGTCTGGTCCCTGGCAGTTCAAGAAGGAAGTGAGCCTGGTTACCGGGAGCAACGCGATTTCCGTGGAGGCAACCGATGCCAACAGCAACGTCAAAACCAACAACTATACAGTGACGGTGTCGGCTGGAGTTGACCAGGAAGTGGACTATGATGCCAACGGCAATGTCACAGAACAACGCGATGGCAGTGGGACGGTGATTCAACGGCTGGAGTGGGATGCTCAAAACCAGCTCTTGGCAGTGCAGAGCGCCGCAGTGCCCGTTACAGGAGCAAGACGCAGCGAGTTTGGCTACGACGGCTTTGGTCGCCGGGTACGTCAGGTGGAGAAGGAGCACAATGGGACCATCTGGGTGGTTCTCAGCCAGTGGAGCTACATTTGGGATGGGCTGGAATTGGCACAAAAACGCGACAGCGTCAGCAATGTTGTCGCCGCGACCTACTATGCCGGAGGTGAAAAGGCAGGAGCCAATGCACTGGTTTATCTTGGCGACCACCTTGGCAGCGTGAGACGATGGTACCGAGTGAGCGACGGTGTCATCGGAGAAGCAGAGTTTGGAGCTTATGGCGAGCTCTCGCTCACCTCGGCGGGCCCAGGGGTGACCGAGCGGGGCTTCACTGGGCACCTGACCCATGCCCCAAGCGGGCTGACGCTTGCGCCTTATCGGATTTACAGCCCCCAGCTGAAAAGATGGCTAAGCGAGGATCCGATTGAGGAGTCAGGGGGGCTAAACCTCTATGGTTATGTCGGCAACAGCCCGGTGAACGCCTGGGATCCGCTTGGATTGGAAGATTATAGCTTCCACAAGGAAGGTTCAAAAGGCGACTATCTTCACAAAAAAGCCGGAGGGACGATGCCCAAAGAGTTTTCAGTAGCTGCTCACATCAACGAATTTGACAAAAATCAAATCATCGAAGAACGCGGAAAGAAGAAATCAGGGGTGACACCCAGTCAGCTAAAGGACATCTTAAATGATCCAAAATCGGGTTACGTTAAAGATACCCCAATCCGTCTCAATGTTTGCAACACTGGCGAAGGAGGCGACGATAGCTATGCTCAAAAATTGGCAGATTTGATGGGGGTCGACGTCACTGCGCCAACTGGGACATTAACTGTCGCTCAAGAAGGCATCACGGTCCGAAATCCCTTCAACGAAGACAAACCACTTTATGAACCCCCAGTGACATTCACACCGGAGCCTGGCACCAGCTACAAAACATTTTCACCCCAAAAACGATGAGTGCGACAGGCAAACGCGCAAGATTGGTGACGATCGTCAGCCTGGCTGTAATAGCCATTGGGTGGTTTTTAGCCACTTCAGTTCGTTGGGTGCAAGTGACAAAACCATCAACAAGGGAAGAATATTCCCTAACCGAGCAAGAAATTCATGCTCTAGAAGTCAAGGCTGGCACTGGCGAAGCAGATGCGGCAATGAGGCTCGGCCTCTATTACCGCCTTTCTGCGGGCAACAATGACAAATCCAAGCATTGGTTTTTGAGAGCTAAGGAGCTAGGGACGTCAGAAGCAGATTCCTGGCTTGATGAATAAAATCAGAAAATAGAGCGGCGACGACGCCTCTGACGTGTCTACAGTCTGGAGTTAGAACATCTCACGGCGCAGG
>DATHWI010000140.1 GCA_035460805.1 Verrucomicrobiia bacterium
CCTGAGCTTAGTTGCCCTTTCTCTGACGTGATCAGGATAGTTTTTCCTCATATTCGGATTATGTTCGGACAGGCTGCTCTACGCCATGGTTGTCCAAATTTTCTTAATCCTATAGAGGGATTAACTTACTTTGGTATTCAGAAAAATCTGCATTTACTTCAATATGGTATTCACAAAATGAAGGCTTCTCAGTGGAGATGATGTGCTGGTATACCTCTGCTAACCCGGGGAAGAATGGTTTAGCGTTTAAATCCTTGTTGCCTAAGTCCATCCACATGGGCGTGCCGAGTAATCCTTCTTCAAAATTGGGTTTAGTGGTTTTCCCTGCAAAAATATGAGTTTCCACAAAGTTATAAAGCTCGTGCTCTTGGTGAATAGTGAAAGAGAGGGTGCCTGCAAATCGTAATTCAGGGGTGATGCCGGCTTTCTCTGTGATATCCCTGGTAGCAGCCTCTAGGAGTGTTTCTCCAGCATGCCTTCGCCCTGCGGGAAAGCCAATCAAACCACGGTACGGTTCACGGCCTCGTTCAAACAGGAGCCACTCTCCCTGTTCGTTTTGTAGGGCAATCTCAACCAGAATCTTTTGCTGAGAACGAATCTCTCCCGTTGTTGCGCTGACGTTCCCGGCTAACTTCCTACCAGCTTTTCCAAGTGCATAACTCCCGGGACTGAGTTGGGCAACAAGTTCCTCTTTAATGAGCTTCTTAAGGTGGTGGCTGAAGATATTTCCTTCGACGTCTACAGGCTTAAGCTCTGCATACCGGCGTGGGCTTTGTTGCAGGAGTAAATCGACGATATGACGTTGGTAGGGATGCATGGGTTCATCATAGCGAGCACTCGCGCGATGTCGAGGTTGGTCGAGGGATTCTCGACTAGAAGCGCATTTTGGCAATAGGTATAACGAGGTTGTCTACGTGGACGGGAAAAACAAAATGAGAACTTTACCAAAGCGAAATATCGGCGTGACTGGCTTCATGTCAGCAGGGGAGTTGGTTGCGGTGCAGCAACGCTTCTCTCAGCTCTGTGAATTGCACAAGTCCGAGCCCCGCCTTATGGCTGGCGTGCTCATTTCCGACAAAACAGCGGCAGGGGTTGTGAACCGGCATCCTGGCCGGTTTCCGCGACCCGAGTCCCTCCAGCCCTTGCTGGCTGCGGTGGGGCCGCAAACACTGAGCCTTGCCCACTTCAACACCCACAAGCGGGAGGAGATGGTTGCCCAGTGCGAGCAGATCCTGGAGTTGGCGGGTGAGAACTTGCACGGCTTTCAGCTCAACATATGTTGGCCGGAACCGATGCTTGTTCAGGAACTGCGCAAGCGACACCCGAAACTTCACATCTTGTTGCAGATTGGGGCCCATGCCCTTAAAAAGGTGCGGCACGATGGCCGGCTTCTCACTGAGAAATTGGCGACGTTTGAAGGGTGTGTAGATGAAGTGCTTCTCGATCCAAGCGGTGGGAAGGGTATTCCTATGGATACCAAATCACTGCTTCCGCTCGTGGAAGCGCTCATGCGCATGGATGGTCTTGGGATTGGGGTAGCCGGCGGACTTT
>DATHWI010000141.1 GCA_035460805.1 Verrucomicrobiia bacterium
CGAAACCCCTGGGGTTTCATACTGCGAACTGTAGACGGCATCCCAACAACCATAGATGAAATCCCAGGCCACAGCTTCAAACCTGTACGGATGACCGTTCGGGTGAAGGTAGATCCCATGCTTATAGATAGGTGGGGAGCCAATAGTCAATTTATGGGAAAAAGATGGCGATATACCCGCAACGAGCCCAGAATCAGACGCTATGAGCAAAGACCTGCGTACGCGTGGCTTTTCCTTTGTAGGCTCCACCATCTGCTATGCGTTCATGCAGGCCGCGGGGATGGTGAATGACCACTATGTGGGCTGTTCGCGGCATGTGGAAGTTCAGAAAATGAAGCGCTAGGCCTTAAAGGTGTAGTAAAAGAATGTGCTAGGGGCGTACCATGGAGCTATGAAACAGAGTACCAATGCGCGAAGGTTTTTCTACATCCTTCTAAGTGCCATCATTTTATTCAGTGCCTGGCTTCTTAAGCCCTACCTTACGGTGCTTACATTTGCCGTGCTGTTGGCTTTTCTTTTCCATCCCCTTTACACCTGGATTGAGCGCTCTACAAAAGGACGGAACTGGATTGCAGTGCCGTTAGCGCTCCTCTGTGTACTGCTTACATTCATTGTGCCGCTCATCTTGGCGGGTCTCTTAGTGGCCAATGTGGTCGCTGAGTTTGCACATAACGCAGCATCTTCCAACCTCTCCAGTGGGTTCTCAGTCAATGCTTTTGTGGATCAGATGAATGCCCTTCTTGTGCATTTGCCGGGTGGGTACCAACTTGCTGCCGCTACGGTGCATGAGAAGCTGTTGGCACTGGCAGCTGCTGTGCAGAGTTCTGCCTGGCATGGGCTTCAGGGGATTGGTGGGAAACTCTCGTTTGTCATCCCTACTATTTTCATCACCATCTATGTGATGGGTGCGGTCTTTACCCGTTACCACCGCATCAGCCAGTACCTGCACCGCCTGAGCCCGCTTCATGATGAAATAGATACGCTATATGCCCGTCGGATAACCTCCATGATTGTTTCCATGGTAAAGGGTACGTTGGTCATTGCGCTTATCCAGGGTGTGCTCACAGGCCTTCTCTTCTGGGTAACTGGCGTACCATACGCCGCTTTCTTTGGCTTACTTGCTACCATTGCCTCCATTATCCCGCTTGGTTCCGGCATCATTGCCATACCAGTGGGTCTTATCCTCATTCTGACGGGCAGCGTTTGGCAAGGTATTTTCCAGATTGCCACCAACGTTTTGATTGTAAGCAATGTCGATAACATTCTTCGTCCGCGGTTGGTATCCAAGGAGGCGAGCCTTCATCCTGCTTTAACCCTGCTAGGCGTTTTTGCGGGCATCGCCCAGTTTGGTTTCCTCGGTGTCATTTATGGTCCGGTCTGTATGGTCGTCCTCGTTACTACCCTAGAGGTGTACCGCGAATACTTTGCGCCGCAAGAATAGGTTGTAGCGCGTTGTCCAAAGTTGGACATGGGTGGATTAAAACGTAGCGCTGCCAAATAGTGATTGCCATGCAGTCACTATTTTCTTTTCAAAAGGAGTTTAACCCGTATTTGGAAGAGGTCGTTACCGGCCTGCATTTGTCATCAAGTAAGTATCCTTTTATCGATGAACTGGTGAAATACGGCAACGCGCTTCTTCTCACTGGTGGCAAACGGCTACGGCCTTATGTGCTAGAGCTGGCATTTAGGGACTGTGAGGGAAGAGACCGTGAGCTTTGTCGGCAAGCTGGCGTTGCCCTGGAGCTCTTTCACCACTTTGCCCTCATTCAAGATGATTGGATGGACGCATCCCCAACCCGCCATGGGATGCGTGCTACGCATACTTGGCTGGAGGAGAAAATGGATGCGCCGTATGCGGCGGCAGAAGCAGTGCTGTTGGGTGACCTTTACCTAGCTTGTGCCCATATGCTCGTACACCAAGTTGCTAGCAAGCTTCCGCCTCCCGCGCAGTCGTTGTTCCTGAGCGCATTCCAGGCAATGGTAACGGATGTCTTGTATGGTCAGATGCTCGACAGGCAGACTGCCTCCCGGACTGAAGTGACGCGGGAGGAGATACTGGAAAAAACCCAACTCAAGACCTCTCGCTATACTTTTGTTGGCCCCATAAAAATGGGGGCGGCGCTGGCGGGGCAAGATGTAGGGATTTTTGCGGAAGCGTACGGAGTGCCCTTGGGTATTATTTTTCAGCTGCAGGACGATCTTGCGGACCAAGAAAACGCCCTACCTGACGAGGGGCATACATTTCTTACGCTTTACGGTGAAAAGGGGCGGGCAGAGGTGGAGAGTAGTATCGAACACTACAGGGGTCAGGTGCTTCGGGCTTTACCTACATGTCCTGGGGACCCGCAGGCTTGGGAGGGGCTTATGGAGCTGGTACTTACGCGTGGAGAAGCATAGTTCCTCCAAGCAGTATGCAGAGCGCAAGGGTGGTTATTATCGGCAAGAGCACCCGGATGCCTGGCCTAAGCTCTGGTTGTGCCGCAGCGGCAATCACCAAGCCACAGTAGAGAATGCCTAAGGTTATCCCTATGGACCCGACAATGGTAAAGCTGACTGTCACGGCAAGGATGTAGAGGAGGAGGCAGGTGGCGGTGGGAACAAGAAGTTCTTTGAAGGGTGTTGGATCATCACCACTTGCAGGTGGCTCTGTAAGGAGGAGGGATTGCTTGTTGGCAAACAGCCAAAGGACAGCCCCAACAACAAGTCCCCATACAACTGTTGCTGGAGTATTAAGCCACGCGCCAACCAGCGCGGGGAGGATTGTGTATGCTGCCTTTAGAAGGGGCTCTATAAGAGGTGATTCATCATGCTTGGCAAGGGGTGCCGTCCCCAGTGCAGCTGCCAAAAACACCAGGAGTGAAATTGCGCTAAGGGTAGGCAGGAAAAAGGCAAGTGCAAGTGCTCCCGCGGTGCTTATCCCAAGACCGGCAACAACTTGCCGACGCGTCTTAAGAGGTAGGCTCTTTTGGAATTCTTTTTTAGGAAGGAAGAGGAATTTGGTGGTGTGGATGAGGAGATGCGCAGGGAGGGTAAAGAAAACGGCCAAAGCAAGGAGTTGCCAGGGGAACATGATTCCGTTTGCTGTTGCCACAAACCCAAGGAGAAAGGAGATAAGTACGAAGTGCCATCCCTTTGGTTGGCTGAAGGCGATCAGTGATGGCGGGCTGGAAGAAGGCATACTTCCAGTATACGGTATGC
>DATHWI010000142.1 GCA_035460805.1 Verrucomicrobiia bacterium
TGCGGTTGCTCCTCTGCACCGGCCAGAAAGCCAATCAGCCCCCAGATACAGCACGAGAGGCTGAGCAAGTGCCAAGCATTTTTTTTCATATCGACTCCTGTCTTCATATGGTCTTTAAATGTTCAGGCCAGCCCCAGTATACGTCAAGCCGGAATGGGCTGTGGGCTGTGGGCTGTGAGCCAGAGGAAAACCAAAGAAAGTTGCGAGCCGAGAGCAAAGAAATGTCTTGCCTTCCCTCCGGCCATGAGCTTGCTACGCAATCCGCACTACGTGCTTCGGCCATTGGCCATCGGCGAAAAGAATCCCAGCCGCCAGGCCCCTTTTGCTCAGGCACGAAAAAAACCCCCATCCAATGCTGGAGGGGGTTTTTTTCAAGGTAGAGCTCTGACATCGGGCTATCTTCCCGGGCGGTCGCCCGCCGAGTATTGTCGCTGCTGGTACGTTTCACTACCGTGTTCGGAATGGGAACGGGTGGGGCCATACCGCCATGACACCAGAGCACCGTACCTTGACAACTGCACAGACAAATACGTTAACAAACCAACGTTCTTGCAACACACCGAAATGTGTCGTTACAGGGTTAAACCCTCGACCGATTAGTACTACTCGGCTAAGCCATTGCTGACTGTACACCTGTAGCCTATCTACGCGGTTATCTTCCGCGGGTCTTACCCACTCCCGAAGGAGTGATGGGAGATCTCATCTTGAGGTGGGCTTCGCACTTAGATGCTTTCAGCGCTTATCCACTCCCAACACAGCTACCCAGCATTGGCCCCTGGCGGAACCACTGGTACACTGGCGGTTGGTCCGTCCCGGTCCTCTCGTACTAGGGACGGCTCCTCTCAAATCTCCTGCGCTCATACCGGATATGGACCGAACTGTCTCACGACGTTCTGAACCCAGCTCACGTACCGCTTTAACGGGCGAACAGCCCGACCCTTGGGACGTACTACCGCCCCAGGTTGCGACGAGCCGACATCGAGGTGCCAAACCTCCCCGTCGATGTGGACTCTTGGGGGAGATCAGCCTGTTATCCCCAGGGTAACTTTTATCCGTTGAGCGACGCCACTTCCACGCGCTGGCGTCGGATCACTAAGCCCGACTTTCGTCCTAGCTCGACCTGTCAGTCTCGCTATCAAGCTCCCTTGTGCCTTTACACTCTGCGATTGATTTCCAACCAATCTGAGGGAACCTTTGGGCGCCTCCGTTACTCTTTAGGAGGCGACCGCCCCAGTCAAACTGCCTACCAGCCACTGTCCCCAAGCCGGATAACGGTCTCGGGTTAGAAACTAGATGACTCAAGAGTGGTATCTCACCGACGACTCCACAAGTCCTGACGAACCTGCTTCGAAGTCTCCCACCTATCCTGCACATGAGCCACCCAGTTTCAATGACAAGCTACAGTAAAGCTCCATGGGGTCTTTCTGTCCTGGTATGAGTAGGCCGTATCTTCACAGCCAATCCAATTTCACCGAGCCCCTCGCCGAGACAGCGCCCAAATCGTTACGCCTTTCGTGCGGGTCGGAACTTACCCGACAAGGAATTTCGCTACCTTAGGACCGTTATAGTTACGGCCGCCGTTCACCGGGGCTTCAGTCAATAGCTTCGGGTTACCCCTAACTACCTTCCTTAACCTTCCGGCACTGGGCAGGCGTCAGCGCCTATACATCGCCTTGCGGCTTAGCAGACACCTGTGTTTTTGTTAAACAGTCGCTTGGGCCTCTCCGCTGCGACCGCCTCATGCTTCCAGAGCAAGTCTGTTCACACTAATGCGGCACTCCTTCTCCCGAAGTTACAGAGTTATTTTGCCGAGTTCCTTAGCGAGGGTTTTCTCGCGCGTCTTAGTATTCTCTACCAGCCTACCTGTGTCGGTTTACGGTACGGGCAGTGCGTTTGTCACTAGAGGCTTTTCTTGGCAGTGTGGCGTCAATTTGTTTGCAGCACGTAGCCGCTTCCGGGGTACCTCAGATCAGCGAGTCGGCGGATTTACCTACCAACTCTCCCTACATACCCCAAGGAACATATCCAACAGTTCCCCAAACCTAGCCTGCTGCGTCCCCCCTTCGCTCAAACCAAAAGCACTGGCGCAGGAATATTAACCTGCTCTCCATCGGCTACGCCTTTCGGCCTCACCTTAGGCCCCGGCTAACCCCACGCGGACGAACCTGGCGTTGGGAACCCTTAGGCTTTCGACGCATTGGATTCTCACCAATGTTTTCGTTACTCATGCCGCCATTCTCACTACTGCTTCGTCCAGCTGCGCTTACGCTCAACCTTCATCCTACGGCAGTACGCTCCTCTACCACTAATCCCTAAGGACTAATCCGTAGCTTCGGTGCATTGCTTAGCCCCGTACATTTTCGGCGCTGAAACGCTTGACCAGTGAGCTATTACGCACTCTTTCAAGGGTTGCTGCTTCTAAGCCAACCTCCTGGTTGTCTGAGCGTCTCAACCTCCTTAATCACTTAGCAATGACTTGGGGACCTTAGCTGACGATCTGGGCTGTTTCCCTCTTGACCACGAAACTTATCTCCCGCAGTCTCACTCCCGAGGAACATTACACGGGTATTCGGAGTTTAATAGGATTTGGTAGGACATGTCGTCCCCCGCACCCAACTAGTGCTCTACCCCCCGCAAACTTTAACTCGAGGCTGACCCTAAAGCCATTTCGAGGAGAACCAGATAGCTCCAGGCTCGATTGGAATTTCACCGCTAGCCACAGTTCATCCCCTGATTTTTCAACATCAGTGAGTTCGGACCTCCACGCAGTGTCACCTGCGCTTCATCCTGACCATGGCTAGATCGCCTGGGTTCGGGTCTACAGCACACAACTAAAGCGCCCTATTCAGACTCGCTTTCGCTTCGGCTCCGGGTATTTCCCCCTTAACCTCGCTGTGTACCATAACTCGGCGGCTCATTCTTCAACAGGTACGCTGTCACCCTTTAAGTAGG
Organism: Verrucomicrobiia bacterium; assembly: GCA_035460805.1. NCBI lineage: Bacteria > Pseudomonadati > Verrucomicrobiota > Verrucomicrobiia > Verrucomicrobiia bacterium. The sequence goes on from DATHWI010000142.1 coordinate 2,953, forward strand.
GCTCCAACTGCTTGTAAGCGCACGGTTTCACGTCTATTTCACTCCCCTTCCGGGGTGCTTTTCACCTTTCCCTCACGGTACTTGTTCGCTATCGGTTGCCGTTCAGTACTTAGCCTTACGAAGTGGTCTTCGCAGATTCAACCGGAATTTCACGTGTTCCGGCCTACTCGGGTGGTTTCCCAGAGGGCTCAAGCTTTCGGCTACCGGACTATTACCGTCTTTGGTCCCGCTTCCCAGCGGTGTTCACCTAACCTGAGCCTTTGTAACTCTGTGGCGCTATGACATTCGCGCCTGAAAACTCCCACAACCCCACTGCCACAACGCTGTCCGCTTTAACATGGCAATGGTTTAGGCTCATCCCCGTTCGCTCGCCGCTACTGAGGGAGTCGTTTTTACTTTCCGTTCCTCGGGTTACTAAGATGTTTCAATTCACCCGCTTACCTTCCACGTGTCTATGTGTTCAACACGCGATACCACGGCTCCACCGTGGTGGGTTTCCCCATTCGGAAATGTTGGAGTCAACGCTCGCTTGGCAGCTCGTCCAACCATATCGCAGCCTGCAACGTCCTTCATCGGCTGACGGCACCTAGGGATCCCCCGTGCGCCCTTACTAGTTTGACCTGTAAAATCATGGAGCCAAA
>DATHWI010000143.1 GCA_035460805.1 Verrucomicrobiia bacterium
CTAATAAGGATTGTGTAGGCCAACAGCAAAGCAAGGGCCGCCACAATGCCAATATCCCACGTAACGGTATTAATCATCTCCCTACAGTATGAAACCCCAGGGACGAGAAGACAACTAGGACAGCTTCTTCAGTTCTTCGTACAGTTCGCGTTCGCGCTTGGAAAGGCGCCGTGGGATAACTACTCGGAGGATGATAGTGAGATCGCCCCGCCCGCTTCGGTAGGGCTTGCCCATGCCACGGAATACAACCTGTTGACCGTCTTGGCAGCCCACTGGGACCTCCAGCATGACCTTGTCGTTGCCAACGCGCAGCTCAAACCTGTCTCCTAACACAGCCTGCGGAACGGAGATTTGCACCTCCGCTTGGACATTGGCCATGGCAGATGCAAACATATCGGAAAAGATATCGCCAAAGCCTCCAAAGCCAAAACCAAAGCCGTCAAAGTCGCCTGCTCCCCCGCCGCCGTAGCCTGGTTGCTGGGCGCCGGCAGCGCCGTACATGTCGTAGCGCTGACGCTTCTCAGAGTCGGAAAGGACTTGGTACGCCTCGTTTACTTTTTTGAACGCCGCAGCGTCACCACCCTTGTCCGGGTGGTGCTCGTGAGCCTTCTTACGGAACGCGCGCTTGATCTCGTCAGCTGACGCGCCCCGCTCCACTCCTAGTAACTTGTAGTAATCTTCGGCCACAGGTATTACTTGGCCTCGGAATCATCCGCAGGTGGGGCATCGTCTGCCTTTTCCTCGGCAGGGGCTTCACCAGCTGACTCCTGGTACATGGCCGCACCAACTACCTGCAGCTTTTCAGAAAGCTGCTTTACCTTGGCTTCAATAGCGTCGGCATCGTCGTTGGCGTGCACGCTCTTCAGTTCAGCCACGGCATCCTCTACGGCGCGAAGGTCTTCCGCCTTGATGTTCTTCTTAGCCTCTTCTACTTCTTTGAGAGTCTTCTCGGCGGTGTAGATGAGCGAGTCGGCATCGTTGCGCACTTCTACCAGCTTTTTCTTGGCCTGGTCTTCTTCAGCATGGGCTTCGGCGTCTTTGCGCATCTGCTCAATTTCTTCGTCAGTAAGGCTTGAGGAAGCAGTGATGGTAACTTTCTGCTCCTTGTTCGTGCCCTTGTCCACCGCTTTTACGTTCACAATGCCGTTGGCATCAAGGTCAAAAGTTACCTCTACCTGTGGGACACCGCGAGGAGCTGGTGGGATTCCATCAAGGACAAACTTGGCAAGTGTGCGGTTGTCCGCGGCCATCTGGCGCTCACCCTGAAGCACGTGGATTTCAACCTGTGTCTGGTTGTCTGCTGCAGTGGAGAACACCTGGCTCTTGGAGGTTGGGATGGTGGTGTTGCGCTCAATGAGCTTGGTCATTACGCCACCCATCGTCTCGATACCCATGGAGAGTGGGGTAACATCTAAGAGAAGGATGTCTTTGACGTCGCCAGCAAGCACGCCACCCTGAATGGCAGCGCCTAGGGCAACGGCCTCATCAGGGTTTACGGAGCGGTTAGGCTCTTTACCAAAGAAGTCACGGACAGCTTCCAGCACCTTAGGCATGCGGGTCTGGCCACCAACAAGGATAACTTCGTCGATGTCCTTAGGGTCAAGCTTGGCATCTGCAAGGGCCTTCTTTACTGGCTCCATGGAGCGTTTTACAAGGCTCTCGGTCAACTGCTCAAACTTGGCGCGGGTAACCTTAAGCACCAAGTGCTTAGGCCCAGAAGCATCTGCTGTAATGAAAGGAAGGTTTACCTCTGTCTCCTGCGCGCTGGAAAGCTCAATCTTGGCTTTTTCAGCCGCTTCCTTAATGCGCTGGATGGCATCGGCTTGGCCAGTAAGTTCTACACCCTCTTGGGCTTTGAACTCAGCCAAAATGTGATCCATAAGGACCTTGTCAAAGTCATCCCCGCCAAGGTGAGTGTCGCCATTGGTTGAGAGCACTTCAAAGGTTGACTCACCATCATGATTTGCCAACTCCAAAACGGTGACATCGAAAGTACCGCCACCAAGGTCGTATACGGCAACTTTCTCGTTGGTTTTTTTCTCAAGGCCGTACGCAATTGCTGCTGCAGTAGGCTCGTTGATGATTTGGCGGACTTCTAGGCCGGCAATCTTACCAGCGTTCTTAGTCGCTTGGCGCTGGGCATCGTTAAAGTAAGCAGGCACGGTAATGACCGCGTCAGTTACCTTCTCACCCAAGTACGCCTCGGCGTCAGCCTTAAGCTTTTGGAGGGTAAAGGCGGAGATTTCCTCTGGTGTGTACTCTTTGTCGCCCATTACCACTTCTACCAAGTCGTTGCGGCCGCTCTTAATTTCGTACGGCACGCGCGACTTGTCTTCTTGGGTTTCGGCGTCAGTGTATTTGCGCCCAATGAAACGCTTAACGGAGAAAATAGTATTCTTTGGGTTTGTGGCAGCCTGGCGCTTTGCTGGCACACCAACAACCCGCTCACCGTCTTTCTTGACGGCAACAACGGATGGAACTGTATTTGGCCCTTCAGCGGAAGGGATTACCTTGGCCGCACCGCCCTCCATAACGGAGACAACGGAGTTGGTCGTACCAAGATCGATACCAATGATCTTTCCCATGGAGAACTCCTTACTTCTGTTCGTGGTTAACTACGATAACTTGGGCAGGCCGCACGACTCGGTCGTGAAGGCGGTACCCGATACTCTTTACCTCGGCGATGGTGTCGTCTTCCTTGTCATTGTCGGTCACGGTGCCAATAGCCTCGTGCAATGAAGGGTCAAACTTCTCACCAATCTTGGCGGTAACTTCTTGGACGCCACGCTGCTCAAGCACATCCATAAGCTGCTTGCGGATATACATGATGCCAGTTGCCCAGCTGCTTTCCTTTTGGTCAGCAGGAACATGTTCGGTGGCGCGGGTGAAGTTATCCAACACAGGGAGCAAATCGATAACAACATCTCCTACGGCAAATTTTCCAAGCAGCTTCCGCTCGTCATCGAACCGCTTGCGCATATTTTCTTGGTCAGCAAGCGCGCGCTTATAGAGGGATTCGTAATCAGTCTGCTCAGTTGGAGCGACGGTTTCTTCAACAATTTGTTCGGTATTCTCGTCGTTTTCCATGTGGGTCTAACTGATTTGCTGCTTTTAGAATGTAAAACAAACTTTCCATTTTTGCAAGGGACTAGAAGAGAGTACCCACTCTACATATTGCCCTTCTCCGCCTTGGACATCCGTCGACATTGAGAAGGGTCGCCCGTAAGGTGCAGCCATGCGCTACAAAATCTCCCTCATTTTCCTGTCTGCCTGGGTCCTTGGGGTTTCTCTGGGGAGTGGAAGTGTTTCCACTTTCCCGCTTCTTTTTTGGGTGCTCACCCCCTTCCTTACATTTCTCACCCTTCCTTCCAAGAGATATATCGCACTGATTGTTGGGGTGTTCCTTTTTTCTTTTGCATACTCACACCTTAGCCGGCAAATTGCTTGGCGGAGTTTTAAGGCTGGTAAAGCCAGCTTTAGTGCCACGGTAGTCGCCCCGCCAGATTACAGACAGAAGAACACCAACCTCCTCGTTGAAACCAAGGAGCCCATTGCCCATAACCTGTGGGGCAAGCCCGCCAAAGGACGGGTACTCGTTAGGGCCGATCGGTATCTCCCCGTTCGCTTTGGGGATGAAATCCACATTACTTCTACCCTGGAAAAGCCTGAGCCATTTGAGGGCTTCAACTATCCACTTTTCTTGGAGCGCGATGGCATATTCGCCATTGCACCCCGTGCAGAAGTAAGCGTAATTTCCTCTTCTAGAAATTTTTCCCTCGTTGCCGGCCTGGCGGAACTACGCCACACCTTCGAAAGAAGTATCGGGAAATACGTACCAGAACCAGAGGGCTCTTTTCTTTGCGGGCTTCTCTTTGGCAGCAAACGCGCCATACCTACCGACGTCTCAGATGCCTTAAAGGCAACTGGCACTTCTCACTTGGTTGCCATTAGCGGGGCAAATATCACCTTCATTGTAAGTATTGCCCTCAGCCTCTTACCTGTGAGTAACCGAACCTTTCAGGCGGTCACCGTCATCCTCCTCAGCACTTGGCTCACCCTGCTCTCTGGCAGTTCATCCAGTGTCACGCGGGGTGCCGTCATTGCCAGCATGAATGCAGTGGTCAAAGCTTCTGGCAGACGAGCATGGGCACTGCCTGGCATTCTTTTGGCAGCCAGCGTAATGCTTCTCTTCAATCCCCTCCTCCTCATTAGTGACCCGGGCTTTCAGCTTTCCTTCGCCGCGTACGGCGGCCTCCTCATGTTTGGCAACGTGCTCCAGAAAGCATCTACCAAACTTGCTCTCCCCACTTGGATGGCAGGTAGCTTCAGTGAAACGGGGGCTGCCAGCCTTGGCACCGCACCTCTCACCCTCCTCAGCGGCAGCTTTGCCTTGCGCGGCCTCGTCATTAACCCACTTGTCCTCTGGCTCATACCCCCGGCAACGGCATTGGGGTTTGTCCTCCTGGGCTTTAGCTGGTTCCCCCCTCTTGCCACCGTCCTGGGAATTGCTGCGTGGGCAATTCTCCACTTCGCGCTTTGGATTATTAAGACAGGAGGGGGCATATGAAACGAAAAGTATGGGCCATACTTGGGATCATTTCCCTCGTAGCCCTCCTCGCGCCTTTTGCCATCCCCCAACCTTCCCGCCTGTGGGTACTGAGCATTGGGCAGGGTGCATCCATTCTTTACCGAGACCAGACTGGTAAAACATTCCTCTACGATGGTGGCCCTGACGATACAGTTCTCACTGAACTTGGCCGTATCCTCCCTCCGTGGCGGAGGTCTATTAACGTGCTCGCCCTCTCCCATACTCACGCCGATCATGTGCGGGGACTCATCCCAGTGGTGGAGCGCTACGCCATCGACGAAGTTTGGGAGAGTGGGGCACTTGCACCAGGAAACGACATCGCCCGTTGGAGGGAACTTATTACTGAGAAGCACATTACCAAGCGCATCCTTTTTGCTGGCACTCATCTTCCCCTGGGCTTGGCAGACCTCTTTACCATTCATCCCTTAGTTCAAATGGAGGGTAAGAAACTACGAGATGCACATGATGCCAACTTAGCCTTTCAACTCACCACGGGGACTCATCGTATCCTCTTAACAGGTGACCTTGATGAACGTCACGAAAAGTCCATCTCCACTTGGTGTAGGCCGCCAGGCTGCAACCTCAAAAGCGAAGTCCTCCAAATACCGCACCACGGGTCTGCCACAGGCCTTGCCCCTCCCTTCCTTGAACTTGTAGATCCCAAAATGGCCTTTATTTGTGTAGGCCAAAACAATAAGTTCAAACACCCGCGGCCAAATATCTTACAGCTCTTGGAAGAGAAAAAAGTTCCTTACCACCGGACGGACCGGGACGGAGGATTAAAGATTACCTTCCGTGCAGGTCAACTTTCTTACGAAAAGACTCGGTCTGTGCCGCGATGAGTGCAATGGCGACAGCGTCGGCCGCATCATCTGGCTTAGGCAGGGTAGGAAGACGGAGAAGCAGCTGAACCATTTTCTGCATCTGCTGTTTATCCGCAGTCCCACTGCCAGTTAGCGCCAATTTCACTTCATTAGGTGTAAACCCAACCATTGGCACGCCCATCCGCTCCGCCACATACATGAGCACCCCACGCGCCTGCGAAACAGTCATGGCCGTGGTCACATTCTTACTGAAAAAGAGCTTCTCAATAGAAACCAGAGCAGGCTTATGTTCATCAATAAGCGCCTCAACGCCATTGGCAATTGCCAAGAGGCGCTGGCTGTCCGTCATGGATTTGTCGGTGGTAATGACGCCATAACCTAAGCACGTCTGCTTCCCACCTTCAGATTTAATAATCCCCCAACCCACAATTGCCGTACCTGGGTCCAGGCCTAAAATGATCATTCGGGGAGGTTTGTGTATACGCTGGTCACATCATCGTACTCTTCCAAAAGGTCGATGAGATGAATTACCTTTTCCATGTCTTCATCCCCTACTTCCACTGGCGTATTGGCTACGTACTCAATTTCGGCCGTATCCACAGTAAAGCCGGCAACCACCAGTGCATCTTTTACCGTATGCAGCTCTACCGTTGCGGTATAGACCACCGCAAAGCCTTCTTCCAATCGGTAGTCCTCTGCCCCGCCCTCAATGCAGGCCTCTTCAAACGCCTCGGCCTTGCCTGCCGGTACCTGCGCGCGGATAACACCGCGCTGGGTAAACTGGTAAGCTACGCCACCACCCTCTGCAAGGCGCCCACCATTCTTAGCAAAGAGAGTGCGCACATCAGCGTTGGAACGGTTCCTATTGTCGGTAAGCACAGCCACAAGCATGGCCACATTGCCAGGGCCAAAACCCTCATAGAGCAACTCTTCTACCGCAGCGCCACCCAATTCTCCCGTACCGCGTTTAATGGCCCGCTCAACATTATCTTTTGGCATGTTGGCAGCACGGGCCTTATCCATGGCCAACCTAAGGCTAGGATTCAAAGAAGGGTCACCACCGTTGCGGGCGGCAATGGTAATGTTGTTGGCGAGTTTGGTAAAAATGTTGGCGCGCTTGGCATCCACCGCTGCTTTGCGATGCTTGATACCCGCCCATTTGCTGTGTCCGGACATGGGAATTCCTTTAAATCAGTTCTCTCGAACGGTACCGAAAACCAGAGGCTCAATCAAGCTGCAGGTGCAGGAGTAGGTGTTGGTGTGGGCTCTGGGGCTGTACCCGTACCTACCAAGTACTGAGCGGGCCAGGCTTTGTACACACTGATGAAGGTGCGCTTGTAGACGTCTTTCCCATCCTTGTTCACTACATACGTTACCGATGTCTTAGCGCCGTCATGCGCGCGCTCAATTTGCTTGGTCTGACCACGTAGAACAGTGTCTGATTCGCTGTAGATTGGATCACCCACTTTGTAGGTCTCAATAATCTGCGGTGGGGAAATGACGGAACTGCGCCCATCTTTAGTGCCAAACAAATCGAAGGTAATTTTAGTACCCACAATTTTGGACTGCACGTAAACAGCGGTGCCAAAGTCATTCTTCCACTTAAAGTCTGGGCTGGGATCGTAAATGGTGGCATCAAGGCCAGGCCCTACGCCTAATTCGTAGTAACTTACGCGGTATGCATGGTTCTGACGCTCCACAATAGGAAGTCCGGCGTTAAGCACCGACCTAAAGAGTGTGGTGGAAACTTGGCAAAGGCCACCCCCTGCCTCAGGGGTAGTACGGTTACCCTTAATAACCAGCTCAGGCAGGTATCCCGTGGACTCTTCAATGGGACCCAGAGTCTTAGTGGTAGAAAAGGTCTCGCCGGGCTTCACTAGCTTTCTATCCAAATCACGGGCACCTTTGGCGATGTTGAATTTACGATTGTTCGGGCTGCCCGCGTAATCAGTCGTTGCGGTCCCTACCAACTCCTGGATTCCCAAAGAAGCCAAGGTATCGGCACGCACGTCAGCCTTCTTTACCTCAACTTCGCCCACTACTTTGGCGGAAGTCGCTGTGGACTGAATGTAGGTGAGGACTGCTGCCAAGGTTTTTTCCTCGTGTACTGCCCGGCCGTCCACATCCCCCTCTACCACTGTCACTTTACCGTCCGCCCCCGTAGCGAGCCGTACGTTTGCCGCAGCACGGTTTACGGTAGCCGCCCACTCGGTAAGTTTGCTACCGGCCTTTGAAGTGAGCACCAGCTGGAGACCGGTGGCCTGCTTGGCGGTATCCCTCGCCACCTCAGCAGTCAGCCATTCCGCCAATGTTGCTTGGTCCACCGCAAAGGCCTTGTCGGCCAAGGTCAGCTGCAGGGGTTTGGCCAAGATTTCTTCCGCCCGGAGCCTGGCGGGCTCCGCCATCTCCGTAGTCACTTCTGGCTGGGAAGGCTCCAAGTGCAGGGTAATGTCATTGGTATTTTTTTCAAAAGCTGTGGCAATGTCATCCTCAAAACCAGCCTGGTCCAGCCGCTCTCCCGCTTTTCCTGGTACAACTTTTACCTCAAGCGGCGTAATGGAAAGGGTGGTCTCCTCAAAAGCAGTCTCAATGGACCCTAGGACTTTTTCCTTTAACACTTCCTGGCCCTTCACCCCAAGGGCTGTCATGCTCACGTCGGCATACCGGGGTGTAACAGGCGCGCTGAAAAGGAGCGCCAGCTGGCCCCATGCGCTTCCCTGCTTCTCTTCCTTCCAAAGCTCATCGAGTTGGGAGGCGTACGTAATGGAAGTTTCCAACTCGGCGGGAGCAATATCCCAAGACTTTTCGTTGTGCGTAATATGAAGCGGCTTTTCTAAGAAAGAATGTTGCTTGGCCTTAAGAAGCTCTTCGGCCTCCGCGCGGGTCCGCCCACCAATGGACACGCCACCCAAATGAGTGCGTGGCAAGTAGCGGTCGTTATACACAAACGCATACACCGTCCCCAGGACACCCAATGACAAGAAAAACCCCATCATTCCAATGAAAAGGGGCCGCGAGCGAATGCTCCACTTTGTGTGGGAACCAACCGCCTTGTCAGGCTGCTGTTCCTTCTTCGATTTTTGCTTGGTTTGTTTCTGCGGGGACATCGCGTATCAGTTGGGAGAGAAGAGAGCGGGCAAGCTCATCAGTGGAGAGCTTGGCTTCTGATTCAGGTAAAAGATGAAGGACATATGTATCACCAACCTGCGGCCGGACATCCATTTCCTTAAGGGAAAAACGGATAGTTTGGTTGTCGTCGAGAGTGAGTACTGCCGTGAGATTTTCAATAGCAGTTATAGTTCCCTGTAAGCTTAGTAACATGGATACGTTCTTTCGCAAAGTATTAGTCTAGGTACGCGCCTTCGCGGATCTTCTTTTTTACTACCTTTAGATCACTGTAGGACTTGGCGGCTGCATGGACAGCGCGCAGCTTTGACTGCTTGGCATCGTACCAATCAACTGAAATTTCCTTAATGGTAAGGCCGAGTTGGCGGGCAATACTAAGCACCTCAACGTCAAACACCCAACCATCCATACTCTGCTTCTTAAATACCCTCTCCGCTGCCGCGGCGGTAAAGAGTTTGAAACCACACTGGGTATCCACAATTCCCCGGAGCAAGGACTGCTGAATGAGTAAGTTGCCAATGCGGGAAACAATCCTGCGCTGCAAGGGCTGCTTCACACGGATACTCCCCCCATTGAGGTAGCGCGAACCAATGATGATATCGAACTGACCTAAATACGGAAGGAACTTGTCTAGCTCCGTAATAGGTGTGGCATAGTCTGCATCCATAAAGAGCCGGTAATCACCTTGGGCTGCTAGCATACCCTGGCGGACAACACCCCCCTTCCCCTTGTTCTTTTCGTTGGCAATAAGCTTGAGCTGTGGGAAACGCTCCTGCATCTCTTGTACTTTTTTCACCGTGTCGTCGGTGCTGCCATCGTCCACCACCAATACTTCAGCCTCAAAGGACTGCTGCTCTAGGTAATCACGGACGAGCGCAAGCGTTTCCGGAAGACGGTCTGCCTCGTTATAGGCAGGGATGACAATGGAGATGTGAGGCATGCGGTCAGCGTACCAAATCTCGCTTACTACGGCCACCTCTGGAAAGAATAATGGTGACATAGAGCCAAAAGAGCACTGCCAGCTCCAGCTTAAAGATTGGCGTGTCCACTAGCCCATGTGCCAAAAGGACGGCCATTGTAACCGCTGCCGCACCGCCGTAGGCAAGGGCGCCCCCCATAATAAGCAGCATCGCCACCAACCCAACCGCGGAGAGATCAAGCCAAAAAGCCAGGTAGAGATTGTGCGGCTCCGGGACATTCCATTCAATAGGGTCCGTAGTAACGTAGGGCACTGCTTTCAGGTATTCGTTATCAAAGTTGCGCAACCCAATGCCCGTAACTGGGTGTTGGTCGCCAATTCGCAGCGCCACCTGCCAAATTTCCTGACGCGAAGCCAGGGAGGAGCGCGGGTTGTTAGAAAAACGCTTATACGCAAGGGCGCCGCCAATGAGTGCCATCACCACCATAATCCCAATCATGATCCCTGCCGATTTCTTTTTCCGCGATGCCATGGCCACAACGTACAGGGCACCCGCAATGAGGCCTACCATTCCACCAAGGGATTGGCTTGCCAAGATGCCCACGAGCAGTACGGCCATGACTAACCATTTCTCCCTTCTGGTGAAGCCATATGCCAGAAAGAGGGCGGGCACTACCGATGCTGCATAAAAGTTCGGCGAAGAAAAAGTACCGATCATGCGCATTTCTTGCTGCGCAGGCAAAAGGGCAAAACCATACAGCGTCTGCGCCAGGGCCGTGGCAACAATCCCCCACACCAAGGTGCGTACGCTCATTGCGCTCGCCACAATGGTAACCAAAAGGAGAAGTGGCATGATAAACCAAGCTTTTGCCGCCCCTAAGGCTTCGCCCTGCACGCCTGCCACACTTACGGAAATTAAGAGGCCAAGCAGAAGCAATGCCCCGCCCCATCGGAATACAGCGGGCAGCGCACGGAGGCGCGCCATGCCCCCTGTCCTCCACATGGAATAGCAAGAAATTACCAGGAGTAGGGTGAGAACCTCAAAGGCATAGAAAGGTATGCCTGTCACTTTGAAAACAGGTCTTTCGCCTAAGAGAAGCGTCAACGGCAAAAGAAAGAGGAGAAGTTCTGCGATTCGGTTTCTCATGGCGCTGTGGCTACTGATGATAAGAGGTCACGGACTTGGGCAGCCACGGTTTCCCATGAATACCCCTGCGCCCTCTTCAAGGCTTTGTCACTCATTTTCTGTGCCAGTGTATCATCTTCAAGCAATGCACGGAGGGAGGCAGTAATCCCGTCAATATCCTGAGGGTCACATACCCGGCCTGTGTCGGCCACTAATTCGGTAAGCGCTGGGGTGTTACTAACCAAAACAGGAGTACCAGCCGCCATCGCCTCAATAACAGGGAGGCCAAACCCCTCGTAGTGGCTGAGGTAAGCAAAGCACCGCGCCTTTTGAAAACGGGAAACAAGTTCTTCTGTAGAAAGGTAGCCTTCAAACCTGCAGGTGGTGGAGATCCCCAACTTCTCCGCCACACCCTCGTAGTCCTCCCCGCCCCATCCCTGTTTCCCAACAAGAATGAGGGGATGTTTCTGCCGCTCTTCTTCCCTAAGCCCCGCATAGGCCTTAAGTAAACTGAGGATGTTCTTTCGTGGCTCCAAGGTACCGACAAACAAAAGTGAGCCGTCCCTGGCTGAGAGGGGCAGAGGTCGGGCATCCATGAGCAGTGGCGCCTCGCCAATTACATGAAGCTTGTCCGGTGGGCATTTGCCAATTTCCTGCACATCTTTTGCCGTGGCTTGCGATACGGCAATGACTGCCGCGGAGCGCTTTAACGAACGGCGGAGCGAAGCCTTTTCTACCGCATTTGCCTTGGCGTTATGCTTCACATTTTTCAAAACAAAAACGGCCAAGTCATGGACTACCGTTACCGTGGGGACAGAACAAAAAAGGGCTGACAAGTAACTTTGGGAAGCAAAGAATACTTGCGCCTTGTCCTGCAATGCCTGCTTGGCCGCAGCCCGGTGCCAAAACAGGCTGCGCCCAGCAACCTCTACCTGCTCAATAGCCCTTCCCCGTAGTTCTGAGGGGATTTTCTGGCCTGGATGCACATAGCAAAAAACGGCGTCATCCCCATCCCTCCATTCGTTCAGGATACGCAGAAGGTATTGCCCCTTCCCTGCAGGCCTACCGCAGATCTCACGCGCATCTACGGCAATTCGCATAGTGCCTACTTGCGTGCAGCTCGGTCAAAAGCAGCGGCCACCATCGTGGCGAAGAGAAGGCCAATGACCAGGCCGGCGATTGGCGCAAGTGGAACCCCTGAGCCATGGCTGGTTACTGTGGTATCTGTGTATGAAGTTTCAATGAGGAGGTCGCTCTTGGCGGAGTCAAAGCTGGCTTGTGCCTCATCGAGCACTGAGCGCAAGGCAGTAAAGACATTCTCCACCTCTGTCTGGGTAGCACCTACGTACTGTACTTGGTAAGAACGGGAAAACGGCACGTCGCTAATCACTTGGAAAATGTTGGCGTAATCAGCCAGGCTCATATCTGCCACGGAAACATTAGCCTTTTCCAAAGCCTTGCGAACATAAAACGGGTCGGCAATCCAAGACTGGGTAGTGGCCACAGCGGTCTTCAGGTCTTCACCCTGGTTAGGCTGAAGGATGAGTTGCTGCGTTTCAGGGTAGCGGCGGGATGGCTCAACGGTAACCGTAAATGAACCAAAGTACTGTGGATCTTTCCGGCGCTCCAAGCCAAGGGTGGCCCCAAAGACAACAAGAGTTAGCACAAGAATGATAGGCCAGCGTCGCGCGATGAGGTGTGAGAGGCTAAATCGATCCATACATAAGTACTAATAGTGTAGATTCAGCATAGCTTCTTACACCAAAAAGAAAAACACCAGGAGTCCAATTTGAGATCCCTTATGCTAGTCTAGGTGATATGGAAAAAGTCTCCGTGTGCGTCATCACCAAAAACGAGGAGCGCAACATTGCCCGCTGCCTTGATTCTGTCTCTTGGGCGGACGAGCTCATCGTCTTAGATAGCGGCAGTACCGACAAAACTGTGGCCATCGCCAAGGAACATGGGGCCAAAGTTACCGAAACCGATTGGCCAGGTTGGGCGGTACAAAAAAACCGCGCCATTGATGCCGCAACCAATGACTGGGTGTTAAGCCTGGATGCCGACGAATGGCTCCCGCCTGACATGGAGCCACGCGTCCGCGAAGCAATGACAAATTCCGCAGCCGACTCGTACACCATGAAACGCAAGACCTTCTTTTTAGGTAAATGGATTGCCCACCAAGGATGGTACCCAGACCGACAGATCCGCTTGTTTCGAAAATCTGCCACCCGGTTCAGCGAAGTTCCTGTGCATGAGAAAGTACTGGAAACTGCTACGACACAGGACTTGGATATTGATATCCTCCACGAATCCTATGTAGACCTTGCGCAATATATTCAAAAAAACAAAGCCTACAGCACTGCTCAAGCAGAGCAGCAGAAAGGGAGCAGCCTCCCCTGGCTTAAGCTTATTGCAAAGCCTCCGGCCCGTTTCGTACAAACATACTTCCTGCAAGCTGGCTTTCTCGATGGCTGGCAGGGCCTCCTCCTCTCAGCCCTCCGCAGTTGGTACGACTTTACTGTACAGAAAAAGATTATTCGTCTGCGCCAACGTACAAAGCCCCAATAAAGAAGGCGTAGCCCACTAGGATGAGCGGGTAGAAAAGCGCGTTTACGAAGAAGGCGTTGATGAGCAGCGCAGGGGTGGCAATAAGAATCACATACGCAGCTACCTGCGCGTTCTTTCGTTTCTTTTCGCGAAGCACTCGCAGCGCATCTTTAAGGACCAGGATCCCGCCCAACACAAAGAGGGAAAACCCTACCGTCCCCGTAGTGGCAAGTACATTGAGGATACTACTGTCGCTACCTGCGCTTGAATGACTCTCCCCGATTGGCGAGACAAGGTTCAGCTCTTTTTGGGCACGGTCATAATTGTTATAACCCACGCCCAGTACGGGATAGTGTTCAACAATTTTCAAGGCATGTTTCCAGGAAAGAATCCTGTCTTGCGCCGTCTGATCGAGTGAGAAACCGCCACGCACACGCTCTGCAACCCGGGGGATACTCAAGGCAAGCGGGACAATGCAGACCGCTGCTAGAAGCAGTAGTTTCCAAGAGTAGCGGAAACCAATAATGGCGAGGACCACCAAGATGGCCAGGTAACCGCTGCGCGAATACGTAAGGACTCCTGCAACCAGGGTCCCAATAATGAGCAACCAGAAAGTAACTCGCGGTGCCTTACGGTTCAGGGCAAAGAAGAATACGAGAAGGAAGGCAAGGTAACCGCCTAGGTAGTTTGGATCCAGGAAGGTGGAGACAAAACGCCCCACGTGAGGGTCCCAACCGTAACCACTCAGCACACCAATGTCTGGCAAAAGGACCAACTGAAGGATACCTAGCGCCAAGACGGCAGCACCCGTCCACAAGACAACTCTGAAGGGCTTCTCCAACTCCTGGTCGGCCTTAAAGAGGGTGGGGACAATCCAAAAGAGAGAAAAATAAACCAAAAGCCTTACCCAGTAGGCTGCAGCTTCTACAAACTCTTTTTGAGCTAGTGCATAAGGCGAGAAAAGGAGGGAAAGAAGTGCCACACCTAAGAATCCCATCCAAATAAGGTGGGTTGGGTATTTAGGAAGGGAAACCCTTTTCCAAAAGACCCACACAAGCCAGGCACCTAAGAGGGCGCAGAGAAAAAGGTCCGCAAGTACGGGACCGCCGCCTTTGAGCGGTGGGATACGCCCCAATTGCCCAAGGGCCACAGACCCAATTGCCCAGTACAGAAAAAGTACTGGCCGCTGTATGGCAATCACGGCGCCGGTAGCCATTACCGCTACCGCAAGTGCTATAAGAGGGTTCCAGGCTGCAAGCTGCGCCAAGGCAACTCCCCCTATGAGCCCCCCTACTAAAATGAGTGCTGCTTTCCAGTTCATTGCTCTCAGAATACCCTAAGTCGTGGATTCTGTACGGTAGCGGTACCTTCTTTCTGGGAAAGCTTGGCCGCAGACAAGCCTGCCCTTATCCCCCGCCACGGTGCCAAGAACGCACTTGGCCTTCCCTTCCCGTACACAAGCCAGCAGGCCAGGATCGGCCTTGCCATGTGCATTACAAAGAAGGGGATGCGCCAAGAAGGAGCGTGCTTTCCATAAAAGAGGAAGTTATTGAAGAACAGGTCTTCATACCAACGAATACGCTCGCTGACTGCCCTGCTGCCTCCGGCGGCAACCATGTGGTGCAGGAGATGTGTTTCCGGTACGTACCGTATACGGTAACCCGCCTCACGAAGGCGCACGGCCCAATCCGTTTCTTCACGCATGGCATTGCCACGGAACCGTTCGTCAAAGAGGCCGGCTTCACGCACGGTGCTGGCACGGAGGGAAAAATTGCACCCAATAAGGTTGTCTACGTCAGCTGGAAAATCAACGTGAAAGTTGTTTACAAAGTCACCCATCCACGTGATCTTGCCTACTGTTTTGGCAGTCGGGTCATATTCATGAGTCGGGACAATCACCTTGCCGGCAACGGCGCCAATGTCCCCTGACGTGTAGGCAGCAACATGTGCCTGGATGAACCCTCCTTCAACCTCTACGTCGTCGTCAGTGAAGATAATAATCTCGGGATCAGTGGCGTGGGCAACCCCCCAATTGCGGGCCTTAGTAGTGGCGGCAAAGGAGATCTGAGGTGGTCGGAACCAGGTAATAAGACCCTCTTTCTCCCATGCCTCCATTTGACGCTGGACTTCTTCCGTGTGCGACTCGGTTTGATCAACCACAATAATCTCGTACCGTTCACGCGGGTAATCTTGCCCCAACATGCCTGAGATGGTCAGGAGGAGCGGCTCATCCCGCTTGTACGTGGGAATGATGAGGGAGACAAAAGGATGCTGCTGAGTACTCATGCCTTCCCCGCCCAATGCTTAAGGCGCCTTGCCAATCGCCAGAGGAATATGCGGATTTTGTACCAAAGGTTGGTGTAGAGCGCTGGATGGTTAGCCCGTACCTGGGCACGCAAGGCGTGGTCACGCTCCCTGTCCATGGTATTACGACCTCCCTCTTCTTTTTGCCGGTACAGGAGATGCGTCTCTTTGCAATACACACCCCGGAAACCTGCATCCACGAGGCTTAGGTAAAAGTCCCAGTCTTCATACCCGCCCCGCATGGCGGGGTTAAAGTATCCAACCTGGCGTGCCGCATCTGTTCTGACAAGTGAAGAAACATGGATATAGTTCTCTGGGACCAGGGCCGCAATGGACCAAGGGCGGGCGTGGATCCAACCTTCTTTTGCCCCAAAAAGCTGGGCATCTGAGTAAGCAAAGGCCACTTCCTTAGGCTGTTTCTCCAATATCGAAAAGAGGCTCTGGAGATAGTTGTCCGGCAGTATGTCATCAGCATCCAAACGCACCACATACGGCGCAGACACATGGGCAAGGCCGTTCCTACTCGCCTCACACACCCCTGCATTAGCCTGGGAAAGGGCAGCTAATTGCGGATATTCCCGTCGTAGCCCATTGAGCACCTCTGCGGTGTCGTCAGTTGAACCGTCATCAACCACAATAATTTCACTGGCCGGCAATGTCTGACGCATAACACTCTCTACCGCCTCACGCAAATACGGACCTTGGTTATAGGCCGGAATAATGACAGCAATGGGACCAACCGGATTAGTATCCGACACGTTTTTTCGTTAGGATCCAGCGGATAGTGTAGAAGTAGTAGCGGATCTTCAGCCGGGCATCTTCGCGTTTTGAGGTAAGGAGCTTCACAAGCAGTATCGGCATCCGGACGAGCAAGGATAGTGACACAATCAACTTGCCCACCAGCGCCGTCAGGAACCCGTAATGCTTGTGAAGGTAGGTAAGCATGCTTACCCGTGCTATGTGCAAACTCCGCTGCTTTATCTCCGGTGTCTTTGTGGCGCTTTTGGAACCGTGATGGATAATGGCCACTTCCGGATAGTACAACGTATCGTAGCCGCGCTTTTTAAAGGAAAGGCACAAGTCCGTTTCTTCATTGTACATAAAGTAGCGCTCATCAAACCCACCAATTTCTCGGGCAACATCCCCCCGCACTAAGAGGCAGGCACCCAAGAGCACCTGGACCGAGGTAGGCTGTTCCGGGTGTATCACGTTCATGTTCTCCTTTTGCTCGCGGAGGACAAACTCCTTCACTACACTCCTCAAGCTCGTGTAAAAGCCAATCGTTCCCTGGAGGGAGCGGTCGGTATTGAGAAGCTTTGGCCCTACCACACCCACACCTTTGCGCTCCTCGAGAACGCCAAGCATGGGACCAATGACATCCTCGATAAGTTCTACGTCGGGGTTAAGATAGAGAATGTCTTTCCCAACGGCTTTCTCTAGTCCCATATTGTTCCCCTTGGTAAAACCAACATTCACCTCGCTGGCAATGAGGGTAACCCAAGGATACTTTTTAGCCACCATTTCCACTGAGTCATCCGAAGAAGCGCTGTCCACCACTATCACCTCATAGGAAACAGACTTGGTGTATTCCTTAAGCGTTCTCAAGCATGCGTCCAAAAGCTCAGAGACGTTATAGCTGACAATAATGACGGAAATATCGGGGCTATTTGAACCTGGCATAGAGGCGTTCCTGAATCACGGGAGGGAATTGTTTGAAAAGGAAAAATGGGACTACGTATGCTGCCCCGCTCACCGCAATAACAAGGAGGAGCAACCCTGCCTGCTGTGCATGTGACCAATCGTAGTAATGCGTGCTCCAAATATCGCCACCCACTTTCCGTATGAAGAAATACATTGCGGCCATGCAGACGGCACCTACTAGGGCCGGCACCACGGTACGCAGACGGGGGTAAAACCCGAGCACCCGTATGGTAAGCCAGGTGGTAATAACCGTGGTGAGCACCTCTGTAATCACCGTCGCCGATCCTGCGCCGTAGTAAGAATACTTTGGGATAAGGTACACGTTCAGCCCGATGTTTAAGATAACTGCCACTAGCTCCACGATACTTAACTGCTTTTGCTTTTCGGTAGCCAAAAGGGCATGGGCCATAAGCGTCCCAATGAAAAGGGGGATCATGGCAAAGGCCACGATGCGCAAAGAGAGGGCCGACTCTGGGATATAGTTGCGCGTAAGAACGGCAATAATGTGAGGCGCGAACAGTACAATCCCCGTCACTACAGGGATCGCGGCAAATACCAGCAGGTCAAATGCCTTTTGCATCAGCCCGTGCAGGCCATCGCTTCCCCGCTGGATAAGCTGGTTCATCTCAGGGAAAAGACCGCCCACGAACATGGCAGGCAGGGTAATGATGATTTCCAGCACCTTGTAAGCGTTGCCATAAATACCCACTTCAATCTCAGGGCGATAGAGCGTGAGCAAAATACTATCAGCCTTGAAGTGGATCATCCCCAATACGGCCATAGCCCCAATTGGCAGCACCTGCATAAAAATACCGGGCCATTCTTGTAACAAAAAGCGCGGCCTGAACCGCACCAACTTCCTGGTAAACAACCAGCTCACTACCATGTTGAGCGCATTCCCCAGCACTACTACCGTAATAGCGGCAAGGAACCGGTTCTCTTCTGCCACCTGCATCCCTACATATACTGTCCCCGCCAGGATAGCCACCCTTCCCACTAAATCGGAGATCATGGCGCGGTCCATCATGAGGCGGGCCTGGACAACCGTCACACAGACCTGGTTCATGGTCAGGAAGAACTGGCCAATAGCCATGAGGAGGATAGCTGAGGAGAATGGCTGGTACGCTGGGATGAGCATCCCAATGAGCGGGGCGGCAATAAGCAAAACAACTGTGGCGGTGAATAGCCGGAAGCCCAAGAAACGTGATGTCACCTCATCGGCTTCCTCAGGCTTGCGTGACAACTCACGCAGGTACAAAAGGTTAAGCCCCATATCCGCAAGCACCGAGAAGAAACCAAGGTAAGTGGTTACTGCAACATATCCACCCCAACCCTCTGGCCTGAGGATGCCATTAAGAATACTGACTGTCGCCAGCGAGGTGATGGTGGTAAATACCCGCCCAATTATTTGCGCCAACGTATTGTAGGCGACACGGCGAGCGTAACTCATAACACCAGATTAGCGAAGCGTGCTGCCTGTGGGAAGGGTATCAAGCTGTCCGGCGGTGATTGCGCGGACATCGGCGTAGCTGTAACCCTGTCGGCGGAAGTAATCCCCTGACACAGGGTTCTTCTTTTTATCCTTAATAAGGTACACGGTACCGTTGCCATCTTTTTGAGTAACCAGTGTGGTCAAATTGCCACCACGTCGCTTCTCGGCGATAAGGGCTGGGCCAACAACGCGGATAGTACCCAGGTTAAAGCCCCAGGCCTGCGCAACAGAGCCAGGCAGTGGGTAGAGAATTCCATCGTCAACAAAGTAGGCAGTACCGTCACCACCGTCGGCAACAACCAGGTTGCTCAAGAGCGGACCCTGTGGAAGGTTGTAAGTTACGTAGGCAGGGACACGGGCCGTATCAGCCCATGCAAAGCGCCAGACATCGTTGTAGACAAAACCGCTGACTGGGTAGAGTGTGCCGGCTGTAGCCAAGAAGACCGTACCGTCCCCATTAGGGAGTACAAGCTCGTGCATAGGAAGGCCATACGGGACCTTTGCCAGGATTGTATCTGGCTTAGGTTGGACATCGCCCCAGCTAAAGTTGTAACGCTCAATCAAACGAGGTGAGGTAAGCGGGCGCTTGCGGCCGTTATCAATGGTATAAACGGTCCCGTCACTGCCAAGTGCCAAGTGCGTCCAGGTACTGCCAGTAGGCAGGGCGCGTTCGTCATTGGTCAGAGAGTGGACATTGGTCCACTTAAAGGACCAGGCGGCAAAGCCACTTCCCGTAACAGGCCATTTCTTGCCCTCATCAAGGACGTAGACCGTCCCATCCGTATCCTGACCAAGGGAAGGTGCGTAGGTTGGAGGAGAGAACCACTGGTTGGTAATGGCCCAAAAGTTGTAGTTCCCGTTATAGACGTGGGGAGTGTACGCATACAGGACGCGCGCAGCCCGAGTCCTAGGGGTGATGGTAATGCCATCGATGGAAATGGGGTTGGAATACGTTGAGGCGTATTGGTTGTAGCGCGATTGGAACCAAGCAGTGGAGTAGGCAATCTGTTGCCCAACGCCGCCAAAGTTACGGGCGATATACTCGGCCTGTGACTGCCCGTAGCCACAAGAGGCCATGGTTTCATCCCAGAAATACCCGAGCACCCACATTTGAGTAGCATCAGATTGTACCGTTGCACGGGTTACCGCGCTGGCTTCTTTTTCCAAGGTCACCAAGAGGACGCCAGGGTTGACGCTATGCTCTGCAGCCTCGCGGGCGATAAGGGCTGCCACGGAAATGCCGTAGAGCTCGTGGTTTGTCACGTCGTTGTATTGGCGCGCAGAAACCTCACCCCACTTACAGGTACCGCCATCATTGTATTTGTACGGAATGGTTTGGTACTCAGGAATGATGTAGTTATGCATCCAGCTCACGCTGCCTGCACGGTTTGACCACTCACCCCTCTTGCCTAAGAGATCCGCGACTCCACTCTCTCCCATTGAAACGGAAACGAACTGCGTATCAGGGATAAGGGTTGAGTATTCATCAACGCCAAACCCTGGCGCTGGATTAGAAAGCGAATATGCAAAGGCCGTGCCGCCTGAAAGGGCGGTTGCGGCGGTTGCAAGAAATAGCACAAAAAGTTTCTTAATCATTCGGATGGTCCACTGAGGTCGATGACACTGATGTCACGCTCTAAGTCTTTATTCCCCGGATTATTAGCTAAACCTTCTTCCAGAACGGCACGTGCCTCCCCGCGCTTGTTCTGGGCGATGAGGACGTTTGCTCTGGCCTGGTACGCGACAACCAACTGCTTGTTTTGGGCGGTGGCAAGTGCATATACGTTAAGCGCTTCTGCAAGTTGCTTGTTGTCCCGGTACGCATTTCCCAACTCGTACTGCAGCTGTGCAATGGCAACCGTGCCTTGGGCAACTGTAATTGCCTCGTTGAACATGCGGATGGCCTTTGCGTACTCCTTGCCCTGGTAAGCCGCGCGCGCCTCTGCCGGGGTTGCAGCGGGCGTTGTGGGCGTAGGGGTGGGAGTAGGTGTTTCTACTACTACCACTTCTGGAGTGGCAGTGGCCTCTGCGGCGGCTTCTGGCGAAGGAGTGGGACTCTCACTTGCCGTTGGGGCTTCTGCTGCTTCTTCACCACGGAACTTGGCCAGGGCAAGGCCAAATCCACCTAAGAGGATGAATGTGCTCAGGGCTATTGCAAGCCAATGGGGAAAGGAGGAAACAGGGCCTGAAGAACGCCTCTTCTCTATCTGCATGGCGTCACTATATCACAGCTTTAGCGGCAATAGAGACGGACAGATTTAAGGGGGTCGGTTTCCCGCTCTATAAGTACAAATCCATACTCCTTCAGGATCCCCTCGATCCTGGCAACATAGGCGTCCCCCGCTTCTATCATGATCAGGCACTTCATTTGGACAATATCCTCCCTGAATAAGAACTCCGTTTTGAACTCATACGGCCGGGCTTTTGGGTGAGCAATGACCGGGAGAAGCTGGTCCAATGCAACCATTAGCCCTGGGCTGTCGTATGAAGCAATTTTGTCCTGGGCAGGGGTGTACTGCATGGCGGGCTCAAAGTGGGTCATGCGCTCAAAGCGGTCATGAAGCGAAGGAAGGAGGAAAAGGGCTAAGAAAAGAAGGCTGGCAACACCCCAGACCCGGTCCTTTGCGAAAGCCTTTTGGGTGAAGTGAGCTGCGCCATAAACAAATAGGAAAAGGAGCGGTACCCCGGCGTCACGCGCCAGCCGGAGCGGGAACCCAAATACCTCCATTTGCGAACACACAAGCAAAACAAATGTCAGGACAGCCAAAAGCTTCACCGTCAGTGGGACTGGCTTGCGAGCAAGCATAAGGATGCAGACCCAGACCAGAGCGGCAAAACCACCCCACCATATAAGGGGCGTAAAGTATTCGGGAAAGGCACGGACAGAAATGAGGGCATTGGGGTTGTCCAAGGTACCTACGAGGTGGATCCATGGGAACGCACCACCAAACTGCACCACCGCAGAGGCCAAGTCCCGCACACCCGCACTTAGCGGGCTGAGAAGGAAAGCGAGCATCGCCACAAGCCCAGCCAGGAGCAGTTTCCAGGTCAGGCGCCATGAAATGAGGCAACCTACCACAAAGAGAATGACCAAGTAGGCCACGGAGAAATGGTGGGTCAGCATCATAAGGATCACACCCAGGGCAATGAGGATCCCACCCAAAACGCGCTGTTTCTTTTTAGTGTCTTCCAGGTAGCTCACCCCCAGGAGGACGAGGGGCAACCACACCGCCACGCTAATGTAGTTTGGGAAGCCGCCGTCGTAGAGCGTTTGCAGGGGCTGCGTGGCAACCCAAAGGGTAAGGCCTAGCGCAAGGACACCTGCCCAACTCCCCTGCAGCCTTTTAAGGAGGAGGAACGAAACTGCTCCCGCGGCTCCCACTACCAATGGCAAGTATGCCAACATAACCCGCAACGCGTCCTTCCCGCTCACTTCCACACCTAAAAGCACGAGGGCATGAAAAAGTTTGGGATACCCGGCAAAGAAAGCCCCTACCCCCTGCTCCTGAAGCAGGGCCACCTTCATCGCATGGTTGTACAAATCTCCCCCTGGTGCCGAGACGTAGCCGAAATGCCTAAAAAGGACGTACGAACCAACAAGGTACGTACCAAGGACAAGTGCGGCGGCAATCCACGGAAGGCGGTGTTTCATGTGCCCAACGTACCATATAAACGCCTCTGGGACACGGTGCGGAAAGGATACCCAGCCTTTTTCTTTTTCCCTATACTGGATTGGTAAATCCGTAATGACCCCCTCTCATGCATGTTGCAGTCCTCGGTACGGGATATGTTGGATTGGTAGACGCAACTTGTTTTGCCGAACTTGGAAACCACGTTACGTGTATCGATATTGACGTTCAGAAAATTGAGAACCTGAAAAAAGGCATCGTCCCCATATACGAACCAGGTCTTACGGAAATGGTGGTGAGCAACTACAAGGCAGGCCGCCTTATCTTTACTACAGATATCAGTGAGGGAATTGAAAAATCAGAGATTATTTTCTTGGCAGTCGGGACCCCCTCCGCCCCTGACGGTTCCGCAGACCTGCAATACCTTTTCAAGGCAGCGGAAGATGTGGCCAAGGCACTTACCGGCCCCACCATTGTCACCACCAAGTCCACCGTCCCAGTAGGCACTGCGGACAAGTTACGGGAGATTTTCCGCAACCACACCACACACGCCGTAGAGGTTGCTTCTAACCCTGAGTTCCTTCGCGAAGGCGCCGCAGTAAAGGACTTCCTGAACGCGGAACGTGTTGTAGTTGGGGTTGATAACGATGCTTACCGCCCGCTCTTTGAGCAGCTTTACCGTGGGATTGTGCGCACCGAACGCCCACTCCTCTTCATGTCCGTACGCAGCGCAGAACTTACCAAGTACGCCTGTAATGCTTTCTTGGCTACCAAGATTTCGTTCGTAAACGATATTGCCATGCTTGCCGAAGAGATGGGGGCAAACATTGGCCAGGTAACCAAGGGCATGGGCTTGGATTCCCGGATTGGTTCACGCTTCCTAGCTGCAGGCATTGGCTATGGTGGCTCCTGCTTCCCTAAGGACGTACGCGCCCTGCAGCACATGATGCACGACCACAGCCACGACTCCTCCCTCCTGGACGCCGTAGAAAAGGTGAACAAGCGCCAAAAGCACCTTCTAGTCGAGCGGGCAACTGAATCCCTTGGCAGCCTCACGGGAAAAACATTGGCCGTATGGGGACTCACCTTCAAAGCGCGCACCGACGATATTCGGGAAGCTGCTTCACTGGAGATTATCCCCGCACTCATTGAGGCGGGCGCAACGGTGCA
>DATHWI010000144.1 GCA_035460805.1 Verrucomicrobiia bacterium
GACGCGACAGCAAAGGCATCGGGCCTGTAGCTCAGGCGGTTAGAGCGCACGCCTGATAAGCGTGAGGTCGGTAGTTCGAGTCTACCCAGGCCCACCAACCTTCCGCCTGCGAAGGGGCCATAGCTCAGTTGGGAGAGCGCCTGCTTTGCAAGCAGGAGGTCGTCGGTTCGATCCCGTCTGGCTCCACCAGACAGCGACTACGCGAGAGCCGCAGCAGACACTGCAGTCCAAACCTCGAAGAGATATGGGTTCCGCCGGGCCAAAATCCGGCGGTTTGATTGACATCGTGAAGAAGGGATACGCCTGGAGAGCAGACGGTAACGTCTGTGCTGTCCGTGCGTGGTTGTGTCGTTACTGGTCGTACCCCGACCAGGCGCGATACGTGAAGGCCATGCATATAGGATCGGAGCTGCTAACCGCAGAACTCCTGCTGGGTTTATCTCGATGAAAACTGGTCTTTCTATAGAGGCGGTGTTCACCAGCCGAGGAGGAGCGGGATCAAGCGGTTTGCGCCGTCCAAAGCGCAGGCAGCTCCGGCACCTTTTGGTGGGCATTGCTAATGAGAGCGATCAAGTGACCTAAGAGCATTCGGTGGATGCCTTGGCGGCAAGAGGCGATGAAGGACGTGGTACGCTGCGATAAGCTACGGTGAGGTGCGAACAGCCTGTGACCCGTAGATTTCCGAATGGGGAAACCCACCTTCAGGGATCAGTAGTTAGAAACCAGGTCCGGCAACGGATTTGGTGACTGACTTCTGATGCCTGGTAAAAGGTATCTGGCCCTGAATACATAGGGGTTAGAAGCAAACCCGGGGAACTGAAACATCTAAGTACCCGGAGGAAAGGACATCAACAGAGACTCCGCTAGTAGTGGCGAGCGAACGCGGACCAGGCCAGTGCTTCAGCTGAGACAAGTGGAACCTTCTGGAAAGTTGGGCCCTAGTGGGTGATAGCCCCGTACACGTAATGCAAAGCTGAAATCTCGAGTAAGGCGGGACACGTGAAATCCTGTCTGAACATGGGGGGACCACCCTCCAAGCCTAAGTACTCTTTGCCGACCGATAGCGAACAAGTACCGTGAGGGAAAGGTGAAAAGCACCCCAACTAGGGGAGTGAAAGAGACCTGAAACCGGATGCTTACAAACAGTCGGAGCCCGCAAGGGTGACGACGTACCTTTTGTATTATGGGTCAGCGACTTAATCTGACGAGCAAGCTTAAGGCGATAGCTGTAGGCGCAGCGAAAGCGAGTCTGAACAGGGCGTTCAGTTCGTCGGATTAGACCCGAAACCTGTCGATCTATCCATGGTCAGGTTGAAAGCAGGGTAACACCTGCTGGAGGACCGAACCGGTGTCTGTTGAAAAAGCCTCGGATGAACTGTGGATAGGGGTGAAAGGCCAATCAAGGCAGGAAATAGCTGGTTCTCCTCGAAATCTATTTAGGTAGAGCCTCGGACGAATACTCGAGGGGGTAGAGCACTGGATGGGCTAGGGGTCCCCACAGGATTACCAAACCTAACCAAACTCCGAATACCTCGAAGTACTATCCGGGAGACACACGGTGGGTGCTAACGTCCATCGTGGAGAGGGTAACAACCCTGACCGCCAGCTAAGGTCCCTAAATAACGGCTAAGTGTGAAAGGATGTGGGAATCCCAAAACAACCAGGATGTTGGCTTAGAAGCAGCCATCATTTAAAGAAAGCGTAACAGCTCACTGGTCTAATTAAGGGTTTCTGCGCCGAAAATGTATCGGGGCTAAAGCCG
>DATHWI010000145.1 GCA_035460805.1 Verrucomicrobiia bacterium
CCGCACATTCAAGGTGCAGAAGGTTAGGGATTACAATTATGACGATCATCCTAAAGAAGTCTTTAACTCTGGGCCAGGTTCGCACATGAACCTCATTACCTGCACAGGTTCTTGGGATACTGAGATCCAGAAGTTTAGTAAGCGGCGTGTTGTGTTTACTACCCTGGTGGAGTAACAAAAAAGGCAGCCATCAAGGCTGCCTTTTAAAAAACGTATTACTTCTGAGCTGCAATGTTCATCATCCAGTCAACATTGTATTTGTCAGTCACACTACCAAAGAGATCGCCCCAAGCCTGCATTTCAATAGGATAAAAATTCTTCCCATCTACTGCCAACTTGTCGTAGAGCTCACGGAGCTTTGCTTCGTCTGTGCCGTTAAGGGAGAGTGTAATAAAGCTGTCGCCAAAGCTTTCGCGGTCGCTGTCACTTGCCATGAGGTCAATGTCTCCACCTTTTAAGTGGGCGTGCATAATACGGTCTTTTTTTGCCTCGCTGTCCATCATCCCCATGTCAGCATTGGTTTGGATAGAGAGCTCGCCGCCAAAGACGGTTTGGTAGAATTCCATGGCTTCGCGGGTGTGGCCTGGGAAGAAGAGGTAGGCGTTGAGGGTAACGGAGGACATGGGTGTTCTTATTGGCTTAGACGTGAACTCTAGTTTAGCTGGCATGGCCAGGTAAGAGAAGTGGCAAAGAAAAACCCCGCAACAGTGTTGCGGGGCAGAGTGTAATGTAGCGAGCTACTGGGGTCGCCGAAGGACTTCCTTCAGCGTCGGCGCTCGGGGCTCAGGGCCACAGCCGCGACCTCCGCGGGGCGGGAGCGAGCGAGAAGTTGACGCTCGGGATACCTTGTAGGGTCCACGAGGGTTCCCGATCGGTCGTTCGTTCTGTTTCTTGGAGCGATCGGCGGTAGAGCGGGCTAGGGCGCGGACGTCTGGTCGTGCCAGGATTTCATCCAATCCCTTTCCGTTTTCAATGTCGGATTGGACTTTCTCCAAGAGGGCTTTCAGCTCCTCTGTACTACCAATTCTGGGGTCATGTTTAGGCAAGAGCTTTCTCCTTCTGGGACATCGTGGCTTCTTCTTCAAGTGCGACAAGGAGTTGCGCACAGGCTGCGTGAAGCATGTGGGGCGAGAGTGCGCGTAGGAGCGCACGAGCTAGTGTAGTATCGAGGTCTGTTTCCTCTCCGTGCTCGGCTAGTAGATACAGGAGTGACTGATCACACCCGTAGCGTACCAGCTCACGCGCGAAGGATAAACCATACCCTTCCAGTACGCCAATGGACTGGACGGTGGTCAGGCCAATTCCATATTCCGCTTCGCCATACTCACAACTCAGCGGCGGATGGGCAGACTCCCGAGCATTCAGCTCTTTGTCGATGATCTCATAGTGCTCAGTCAAGAAGTGAATGCAGAGCAGGATCATGGAGTCGATGATTTCCTGCACCTCACTCTCTTCTGCGTCAGCCATGAATGGCTGGGCCATCTCGGTGAGCTCCTCGGGCGTGATGTCGTCAAATCTCTCCGCACCAAAACCCGCAACGCGGAAATTGGTTTTTTGGACATCAAGTATCATCTGAGGGAGGGCAGCAATAACCTCCGCCTTTGGTTTGGTTGTGAGATCCGTAAGAATGGGGAACCATTCAGTAAGAAAGTCCAACCATTCCTGAAGTGATTCCTCAACACACGTAGCGCGGTGCTTGTGCAAACTGAGGTTGGAGGTGGGGAAGTGTACGCCGCCGTGTTTGGTGGCGATGAACTTGGCGAGGCGCACATAGCCATCCTCCTTATCGACCCAGTAGGTTGCGTGGCCATAGGGGTCAATAATAACGTCTGCATCGCCATACTCCATGAGGGCGCCGGAGTGGAAGTCCACTTGGGCCATTTCACGGAACGCGTCACGTACCTGCTCTTGGACTATGTACTTTTGCCATTGGCTTACATCACTTACTCCTGAAGCCTGAATATGAGTAAGTAACTTACCCATGCTTGCAGTAGCCGTCCTCCTTAACTGGTCAGAACCACCTCGTATGAGGTTGGTCCGATAGTAGGGGACGCCCGCTTCAGCCGCAAAGGCGCAGGCTAGAATGGACTGTCCGTGACAGTTGGGCCTTTGTCCGCCTTCACCCAAGTAGATGGGCAGGAACTTTTCTGGTTGCTGCGACGAACGGTCTTCAACCCACCACTTGGTGCTTTGAAGGCATTGTCGCATCCACAGGTCCTCAGCATCGCCATCTTCCTCCTCTTCTGGGGTGAAAGTGTGGTTGTGTTGGACGAGTAGCTGATTAAGCTTGGCGATATGGCCTGCATCTTCCTTGGTGGCGCGCCTT
>DATHWI010000146.1 GCA_035460805.1 Verrucomicrobiia bacterium
CAATATCAGCAGTACTCCTTGGGGTGTAGCTGGGATAAACATTCAAGCCGCTGCTGCTACCTATACCGATAGCTCTCCTGCAGCCAGTCCGGTGGCTTCCATTGTTGCCAACTCCCTTGGTATCCCAACTTTTGCCGCAGCTTCCGCAACCACCTATACCACCGCGGCAAACCTCTACATTGCCGGTGCACCTGCTGCAGGAACAAACGCTACGCTCACTAACTCGTACGCTTTGCATGTTGCCAGCGGCGCTAGCCTTTTCCAGGGTGCCCTAACCGTGTCTGCCGGTGGCGTAAATATTACCGGTAACTCAACAATCACGGGGACACTCGGTGGCCTAACTGGTCTGACCGTTGCCTCGGGTGGCGCTTCTGTTTCTGGTGGCTTGAACAATAACACCGGTGGCATTACCAACTCTGGCAATATTGCCGCAGGTGCCAATAACACCTACGACATTGGTGCTTCTGGCGTCCGGTACAACAACGGTTACTTCAACAACCTGAACGTCAACAACCTGACGGTTAACACCTCTTCTGTTTCCACAGGTGCACTAACTATCACCTCCACTACTACGCCGCAGCTGACTGTTCAGTACGATGTTTCCAATTACTACACCACCTCCGTTTCCTCAGCAGGTGCCATTACTCTAGATGCTACCGGCGCGTCTGCTGGCTTTACCTTTAGTGATGCAGTGGTTGCATCTACTGGGCTTACCGTTACAACCGGAGGGGCTACAATTTCCGCGGGTGGCATTACAGTTACAGGTAACTCTACCATTACCGGCACCCTCGGTGGTCTTACTGGTCTTACAGTCGCTTCTGGTGGTGCCACAATTACCGGCAATTCTACCATCACGGGAACCCTTGGTGGTTTGACAGGCCTTACTGTTGCGTCAGGTGGGGCCTCAATTTCTGGCGGCCTCAACAACAACGCGGGTTCTATCACTGGAGTTGGTGCCAACATCACTGGTTCTGCTGGCGTTACCCTTCAGGCCACTGCTGGTACCCTAGCCTTTACGGCCACGGGTTCAAATATCATTACTGCTTCTACAAATGGCAGCGAGCGCCTACGTATTGATGCCTCAGGTAATGTGGGTGTCGGTATCTCTTCCTCATTGTCGTCAGCGCGGCTTAACTCCCAAGCCCAGACATATACCACGGCCACAGGTACCACTTCTGCAAGCGCAACCAATATCATTACGGGTAGTGGCACCGCCTTTACTTCAGAAGTGGCTATTGGTGACCGTATCGCCCTGTCGTCCGCCACCAGTACTTACAGCACGGTTATTGATGTTCAATCCGACACCGTACTGGTTGTTGGTTCAGTGCTCGGAAATGGGGCAAGCCAGACCATCCGCATCCAAAAGGCTGCTTTTAAAACCTACGACTCTTCTGGTGCGCCTTTGGTAACCTTGCAGGGAAACAACGGGATATACGTACATGAGGGTAGTCAGATTTCCTTCATGAGTAGTGCTTCAGGTGAAAAAGTGCTGCTTGATGCTAAGGGCGGTCAAACTGCAACTTTCTCCGGTAGTCGTATTAGTTCGACTGGTTCTCAGAACCAAGGTTTTGTGGTTGACCTTGACTACAAT
>DATHWI010000147.1 GCA_035460805.1 Verrucomicrobiia bacterium
GATTTTGTCCAGATCTAGGCACTGGGGGTATACTGTTTGTATGGAACCGCAAACAGCCGAGGCAGTAATTGCGCAGTGGGAACAACCTGAACGGGTTGGCATCCTTTCTAATAAGGGCGGTACCCGCAAGCTACTCCTTATGGCGAGCCCCCTTGCCGTAGTCTTAGTCCTGTTGGCAATCTGGCAGCGTCAGCTTAATTTTGCCCTGGCCGCGGCAGTGCTCTTGGTAGCCATTTTCGCAGTGCGCTCACAGAGCAAGTCATCCTCCCTCACCATTGCCGTTACCTCTCTCCGCATTGTGGTGGGAAAACGTGAGCACATGGTAAGTGAATTGGCAGGTTTCTGGCTCTCAGATCAGGGCGATGTAGTGGAAATAAACCTAGAGGGAAAGAAGCCCGGCCTTCTGCCAATCACCTTCCTTGCCCCTGCACCATCTATGAACGAAGCCCGTGAGATTATGTCCCAGGTTCTGCAGGAATTAGAGCCTCGGGAAAAGCGCTTTGGCGACAGCGTCGGTAGCTACTTCCGTTTATAGCCTCTTTTTGGTAGGCTCAGATGTGCACTGTACATTCCTCATTCGGAGAGGTATTGATTGCTTCGCAATCGATACTCGCTCCTCACTCGGAACTGTACAATGTGAACATTGTACCTTCCTCATTCGGAGAGGTGGCTGAGTGGTCGAAAGCGGCACACTGCTAACGTGTTATACCCGCAAGGGTATCCAGGGTTCGAATCCCTGCCTCTCCGCCAAAGAAAAGAAGAGTCCCCTGGACTCTTCTTTTCTTTGCGTCGAGGTGTGGGATTAGGTTCCTAGGTTCGACTTCTCCCATACCATGCTCCGCGGAGCGGAGAGAGAAGTTAGCGCAACGCTTCTAGCGCGCTTCAGAGCGCGAATGCGTTGAAAGCGCAAGAAAGTGAGCGTCCCATCCCTGCCTCAAACAAAACCCAAGGGTCAGCAAATAACACTTGCTATAGCAGGTTTCACTTGCTATTGTTCCCCTACCATAGGAGGCTCCCTTAAAAATGCCTGAAGACAACGGCTCCGGAAACGACAGCGCCAGCATGTACGCCGGCGGCAACCTATCGAAACTGGGTGACTTCCCACTCACCCTGATCATCGCCCGCGAAGGAATCCCCAAACAGATCAAGAGGCAATCCTTCGAGATCCTAGTGGAGCGGGGTTCCATCAACCGGGAGAACCTGGAATCGATCATTCAAAACGATGCCCTCGAGTTCCTGCACGGGGTGGCCACCAAGCTTCTCGCGCAGTTCAACGAAACGGTTCCCGAACACCCCCCGCACACTTCCTAGCACCCTAAGAGCAGACCCCGGTCTGCTCTTTTTTATGCTTCCGCCGATGATTCGCAAAGCCGCATGATCCCCACCTCTCTTAACGACGTACCCTCCACTTTGGCGGGAAAAAATACTCAACGCGTTGCGGGTTCTCCGCAAACTTGGCTTTCATCCTCACCCTGTTACTCGCTACTTCTGGAAACTTCACCCGCGCATATTTGTCAGTCTCGCAAAACAAGCCTTGGCAGTCTATCGCATGCAGCGGGCGTCCCCAGAGGTTTTTGAAGTCCAACCCCAACCTTTCAAACTCCTCTTCTTGATGTTCAACCATCCACATAATGACTTCTGCAGGAGAGTGGTCACCAATACTGGTGAAGCACTTCTTAATCCCACGGACTGCACCTGGCCCTGGCACGGTAAAATCGTTCTCACTAAAATCAAACAGCTCTGAATAGTTGAGGTCGAT
>DATHWI010000148.1 GCA_035460805.1 Verrucomicrobiia bacterium
GCCAAGTACTTCTTAGTGGCAACCTTGGGTGCGCTCCTGCTCTTTGTGTACCTCCTCTTGGATACTACATCCGTTACGCTAATCTGGTTTATCCTAGGTGTGGTCATTGCTGCCGTTGGCTTCTCATTGCCAAGTTATACAGCCCGCCTTCTTGGCTTAGGCCTCCTTGCCATTGCTGTCTTGCATTACATTTTCACCATGCTTGGCGTTTCCCAAGTCGCAGGCCCACTCTTCCTTAGGGATAGGGTTTGGGTTGGTGTGGTCATTGCCATGTTCCTTCCTGCACTCGCCCTTTGGTACCAGCAGGCGCCGCTGAAGGGGATTGAGCGCCGCCTTGTTCCAGTAATTGCCAACACACTTAGTGCTACAGGGTTCCTTATCCTGTTCGCAGTTGCTTACCTTGACCTAGTCTCTCCGTACCAGCCTTTGGCCTGGCTCATCATTTCTGCAGCAGCCGTTGGGTTTGGGCGCTATACGGGCATCAAGCTCCTTGTCCAGGGAGGTTGCGCCCTTATCGTGATCAGCCTGCTTCAACTCATTACTTCTGACATCTTCAATACCGCTTTGGATAACCGGGTTCTGTTCCTCTTGGGCCTATCGCTTTTCCTTATTGCCCTTGGGTTCATCCTGCCAATGCGAACTAACAGGAGGGCATAATCATGCGTATGAAATCTGAACCACTTACGTTGACCCGCTGGTTTGTAGCCGAACTCATCGGCACGATGTTCCTGTCTGCCGTAGCGGGTACGGCTATGATGGCGCACCTAGGCCTTGTTTCGGGATATTCCCCGTTGTACGTACCTTTTGCCGTCGGGGCTGTAGTCCTTGTCATGTTTTACGTGATCGGGCATATCTCCGGGTGTCACCTTAACCCCGCCGTTTCAGTGGCGATGTTCGTGATGCGCAAAATCACCTTCCCCCAATTCATGACCTACCTTGTTGCCCAGTTCCTGGGTGCCTGGCTAGGCATCAGGCTCATTGTCGGGCTTGTGGGAATCCCACCTTCTGCACCAGAATTCGTAAGCAGCTCCGTCAGCCTCGGAGAGTTTATGGGTGCTTTCATTCTTGTCCTTGCTATTGCCGCTGTAGTGCAAGGGAGGGTGAAAGATGGGTTGGGCGGCATTGTGATTGGTGTGGCACTTGCGGTGGGCCTGACGCTGGCCATGGTAACGGGTGGTGGGTATTTGAACCCCGCTATAGCCGCAACCCTGGGAGCGCAAGACCTGGCGTACCTGCTTATGCCTATCTTGGGTGGTTTGGCAGCGGCTGCAGCAACAACATTATTTGACGATCGTAAAATCTAAAGGAGTAGGGAATGCCTCATATCGATATTTCGCATTTGACCACGAACGGCAAGACCATCTTGCTTGCGTGTGATCAGGGTATGGAACACGGGCCAGAGGATTTCAATGAGAAAAACATTGATCCAAACTACGTGTACCAGATTGGTATCCGCAACGGGCTGAACGCTGTCATTTTTGGCCGCGGTATTTCTGAGCGCTACCACCAGGAGTATAAGAACGACATCCAGCTTATCGTTAAGCTGAATGGCCACACCCGTTTCAACAAGCCAAACTCTTGGGGTAAGCAAAACTGCAGCGTAGAAGAAGCAATTCGCTTCGGCGCTGTTGGTGTTGGGTATACCATCCACATTGGTGCTGGCCACGAAGCAGAGCAGATGCAGGAATTCTCCGGCATCGTAAGCGCTGCCCACGCTAATGGTATCCCAGCTATTGCTTGGGTATACCCACGTGGTGAGCAAATTAAGGATGAAAAGACTCCTGAGCTTTGCGCTTATGCTGCACGCATTGGACTAGAGCTTGGTGCTGACATGGTCAAGGTGTACAACCCAGGTAACGAAGGTGCACTTCGCTGGGTCAACATGTCTGCAGGTAACACCAAGGTCATCATTTCTGGTGGCGACCAGGTTTCTCCTGAAGAATACGCAGAGCAGTGCAAGGGCATTATGCGCGCTGGTATTACCGGTATCGCCGTAGGCCGCAACGTGTGGCAGGCTGAGGATCCTGACAAGGTTTGTACACTTATCAAGGACGTTATCTACAACGGTAACTACTAAGTTGGAGCTGGTTTGGACATTTTTCAGCACATCTCCACTCTTGTCCGGGGTGAACTTCACCTCGATGATACTACCCGTCAGCGCTATGCCGTTGACGGGAGTATCTTCGAAATAACCCCCGCAGCCGTTTTGGCTCCAAAAGACGCGGCAGACATTCAAGCTGTCGCACATTTGTTGTGGACGATGGCGGAAAACGGGAAGGAAGTCCCAGCCTTGGTGCCACGCGGCGCCGGGTCTGACCAGGCGGGAGGCCCCTTGGGTGCCGGCATAGTATTGGACATGCGGGCGCACATGAACCAGATCCTAGAAATTGGTGAGGATTTCGTGCGCTGTGAACCAGGGGTGCGGTATGGAGAGCTACAAGATGTGCTCAAGGCCCGTGGGCGTTATCTGCCACCGTATCCAGCCTCCCTAGAACTTTGTACTATCGGCGGTGCCGTGGCTAACAATGCCTCTGGTGAGAAGACGGTGAAATATGGCGATACCCGGGATTACGTAGAATCCCTCAAGGTGGTTTTGGCAAACGGCGACGAGATTACCGTGAAAGCTATGACCAAGGCGGAGATTGAGGGGAAGACGCACCGGTACAGCCTGGAAGGTAAAATATACCGCGAGTTTGCACGTCTCCTTGCCACCCATACCCGGGATGAGTCGCGCCCCAAGTTCCACGTCACTAAAAACTCCACGGGGTATGCCATTTGGGAAGTTGAGCATCGGGGGGTGTTCAATTTGGCAAAGCTCTTTGTTGGCTCCCAGGGTACGCTTGGCATCATCACCGAGATTACCTTACGGACAGAGCTGCTCCCCAAGGAAACAGCCCTCATTGGTGGGTATTTCGATAGTATCGATAAAGCAGCGGAAGCCGTGGAAGAGCTGTTAGTGCTTGGTCCCAGTGCTTTGGAGATCGTAGATAGGAACCTGTTGGAGTTAGTTGAATCAAGACAGCCTGGGCACTTGGAGGG